>DMTG01000119.1 GCA_003477345.1 Succinivibrionaceae bacterium
AAAAAAATAATAATAATAATACGGAAAAAATACTGCGATGGAATTACTAGATGCAACGATACCTTATGACAGGCTAAAGGGAGCGCATGTTGTCGTTGGCGTGTCAGGCGGAGTTGATTCTTCATTAAGCGCTGCTCTTTTAAAGGAGCACGGCATGAAAGTCACTGCCCTGTTCATGAAAAACTGGGAAGAAGATGATACTGACAGCTACTGTTCAGCTGCAGTTGACAGAGAAGATGCCCAGAGAGTATGCGACAGACTCGGCATTGAATTTAAAACCATTAACTTTGCAGCCGAATACTGGGATAACGTATTTGAAATCTTTTTAAGAGAATACGGTGCCGGCAGAACTCCGAACCCGGATATTCTGTGCAACAAGGAAATCAAATTCAAGGCCTTCATGGATTATGCCATAGAAGATCTGCATGCTGACTACATAGCAACCGGTCATTACTGCAGAAGAAGCTTTAATACCGAGCATGCCGCTCTGATGCGCGGCACTGACGGCAATAAAGATCAGAGCTACTTCCTGCATGCCATAGGTCAGAACATACTTGAAAAGGTGATCTTTCCGGTAGGCGATCTCGACAAGCCAGTTGTAAGACAGATGGCTGAAGAGAGAGACCTGGCGACAGCCCATAAAAAAGACTCCACCGGGATCTGCTTTATCGGAGAAAAACGCTTTCATGAGTTTTTAGGAAAATATCTTCCTGCCCACCCTGGAAAAATCAGAACAGTTGAAGGAGAAATCGTGGGCACCCACGACGGTCTGATGTACGCCACCATAGGTCAGAGAAAAGGCCTGAACATCGGCGGCATCAAAGACTCCTCAGGAGAACCGTGGTATGTGGTCGGCAAGGATTTAAAGCGCAATGAGCTGATTGTGGCACAGGGACACGATCACCCTGCTTTATACTATACCGGCCTTAAAGCTCAGGATGAAACCTGGATAATTAAAAGACCTGACTTACCATTTAAGTGCACATGCAAAATACGCTACCGCCAGCCTGACGTAGAGTGTACAATTGCGCACAGTGAAAACGGACTGGAAGTCAGATTTGACAAAAAAGTTGCCGCTGTAGCGCCGGGACAGTCGGTTGTCTTCTACAATGGAGATGACTGTCTTGGAGGTGCAGTGATTACGGAAGGTTTAAAGGACTAAATCGTGGCAGATATCAAATCAGAAACCATTGCTCTGGCAGCCTTATTTCAGAGCTGCCAGCAGATTCAGCGCATAGCAAGTACCGGCTATATGGATGAGCACGCTGTGGCCTGTGTCATCAGAGCATTACTGGTTACCAATCCAAAATCCATAGAGGATATTTACGCTCCAGGCAAGCTGATGTCAGGATTCAAGCAAATTGTTGAATCCTTTGGAGCATCCGCCTATGAAAAAACAGCTCAGTCTATTGAAATCACCAAGACTGCTATGAAGCTGGTGGCTCTGGAAATCACCATTGAAAGAAATCAGAGCATCTTCAGGAGAATGGGAGATGAAATAGACCGTCTCTATCAGAGCATAGCTGTTCCGCACCCGGAATTCTTAGATTCAGGCTCTCCTGAAACAGTACTGGATATGGAAAACCTCAGACAGTTTTCATCCCTCTACCAGTCATTAATCAGCCCTAATTTTGCAAAACTCATGATCTATGGCGAAAAGCAGTATCTGGGATCACCTGAAAACCAGACCAAGATCAGAGCCCTGCTACTGGCAGGTATCCGCGCTGTCGTACTCTGGAGACAGTTAGGCGGCAGAAGACGCCTGCTGATCTTCAGACGCAAAGCCATTATCGAATTTGCCAAACGAGGGGCAGCAACAGGTTCACTTTAACTGACAAACCAGGAAATAAAAAATGGAACTTTCTTCACTTACAGCAATATCTCCGTTAGATGGTCGCTACGGCAGCAAAACAGAAGAGCTGCGCCCTATCTTCTCTGAATACGGACTGATGCGTTTTCGCGTTCAGGTAGAACTTACCTGGCTTAAGCATTTGGCAGCCTGCAAGCAAATCACAGAGGTTCCTGAATTTTCTGAGGAAACCATCCGATTCATAGACGGGATCATCAGCAATTTTTCTGAGGAAGATGCCAAAGATATCAAAAAGCGTGAAGCCGTAACCAACCACGACGTGAAGGCAGTTGAATACTTCTTAAAAGACAAGACCGCCTCCAACGCTGAAATCAGCAGAGTCCGCGAATTCATCCACTTTGCCTGCACCTCTGAAGACATCAACAACAACTCCCATGCTCTGATGCTGAAGACTGCCCGCGATGAAGTAATTCTGCCATATGCTGACAAGGTCATCTCCGAAATCACCCGTCTTGCTCACGAATATGCAGAAGTTTCCCTGCTTGCAAGAACCCACGGACAGCCGGCCTCTCCTACCACCATCGGCAAGGAGCTTGCCAACGTGGTCTATCGTCTGCGCCGTCAGCGTGATGAAATCGCCAGAGTTTCCATCATGGGCAAGATCAACGGTGCTGTAGGCAATTTCAACGCTCACACCGTAGCCTATCCTGAAGTTGACTGGTACGCCTTCTCCAAGGCCTTTGAAGAAGATCTGGGACTGACCTTCAATCCTTATACAACTCAGATTGAGCCTCACGACTATATTGCAGAGCTGTTTGCCGCCATAGATCGCTTCAATACCATCATGATTGACTTTGACCGTGACATCTGGGGCTACATTTCTTACGGCACCTTCACTCAGAAGACCATCGCAGGAGAAATCGGCTCTTCAACCATGCCTCACAAGGTAAATCCTATCGATTTTGAAAACTCCGAAGGTAATCTGGGAATTGCCAATGCACTGTTCGTACATTTAGGCAATAAACTCCCTATTTCCCGTTTCCAGCGTGATCTGACCGATTCTACCGTACTGCGCAATCTAGGTGTAGCCATCGGCTATTCGCTGCTGGCCTGGAAATCAACTCTCAAAGGCATTTCCAAGCTGCAGGCCAACCCTGCTCACACCGCGCAAGAGCTTGACAACAACTGGGAGGTTCTCGCTGAGCCTTATCAGACAGTAATGCGCCGTTACGGCATTGAGAATCCGTACGAAAAATTAAAGGCTTTAACCAGAGGTCAGAAGGTAACCCGCGAGATTATGCTCAACTTCTTAGAAGGTCTTGAGATCCCTGAAGATGCCAAGGCCCGTCTGCGTGAGCTTACTCCTGCAACCTATATAGGCCGCGCTGTTAAGTTTGCTAAAGACATCTAAAAGATAAGCTACAGAGCGTAAAAAACCTTCCTGAATGTAATAGTCAGGAAGGTTTTTGTTTTTTTGGAGCTTTATAAAGAGGCTACCAGAGCTGCCGCTTTATTGCTTACATGGTTACACCGTCTTTCCAGATCAGAAGCTCGTGGAAGCCGCGCTTTTCTGAAACTGACTTGGCACCGGATGCGATTCTGATGATGTAGTCAAGCAGATCCAGGGCCAGTTCATCAAAATCCTTGCCGTCGACGATTTCGCCTGCATTGAAATCTATCCAGTTTCCGCCCTTGCGTTTGAACAGATCACTGTTGGTCGAAATCTTGATAGTCGGGATTATGGTGCTGAACGGAGTACCGCGGCCGGTTGAGAACAGAATGATATGGCAGCCTGCAGTAGCTAGGGCTGAGCAGGATACGCCGTCATTGCCCGGAGCCTGCAGCAGGTTAAGTCCGTTGACCTTGATGGTATCGCCATATTCTATTACACCGTTAACTTCAGCTTTACCGCCCTTCTGTACACAGCCTAGAGATTTATCCTCTAAGGTGGTGATACCGCCTGCCTTGTTGCCTGGAGACGGATTTTCGGACACGGTCTGACCGTGAGAGGTAAAGTACTGCTTGAAGTTGTTGATGAGCTTGACGGTATCGTTAAATACGCCTTCATTTACAGCTCGGTTCATCAGCAGCTGCTCAGCGCCGAACATTTCAGGGACTTCGGTCATTACGCTGGTGCCGCCGGAGCCTACTAGAAGATCGCTTACTCGGCCGATTAAAGGATTGGCGGTAATGCCGGACAGACCGTCTGAACCGCCGCACTTCAAACCGATGCGCAGCTTGGAGAGAGGCACATCGGTTCTTACAGACTCGTTGGCCTTGGCCAGCAGCTTATCCATAAGCTCGGTACCGGCAGTCAGTTCATCTTCAACATCCTGAGTATTCAGGAAGAACAAACGATCATCGTTCAGGTCTAAAAACTGCTTGAAAACCCCGATATTGTTGTTCTCGCAGCCTAAGCCCAAGATCAGCACGGCACCTGCATTAGGATGTCTGCTTAAGGCAGCAAGCACCTTCTGAGTGGTCAGCTGATCATCTCCCATCTGAGAGCAGCCGTATGGATGGGTCAGCGCATAGCAGCCGTCCACATTCTCGTACTGCGCCAGGCAGTCACGGGCATAGAGCTCAAGCTCAGTGGCCACATGATTTACACAGAATACGGTAGGAATGATCCAGATGTCATTACGGATACCGACAGAGCCGTCTTTGCGGACATAGCCCTTGAAGGTACGCTCTACTTTCTTTAAGGCCACAGGAGAAGTCTTGTTATATGAATACTCACCCTGTCCTTTGAGGTTGGTTTTCATATTGTGGTTGTGCACATGGCATCCTGCCGCGATTTTCTCTTTGGCACGTCCTATAGGATTGCCATATTTGATAACCAGCTCGTCTGGCTCGATGTCCTTTAAGGCAAACTTGTGACCTCTGGTAATATCCTCTTTTAAGAGAATATCTCCACAAGGTAAGGACACTGTCTGCCCGCTTTTAAGATCGGTGAGCGCTACCGCTACACTGTCTTCAGGATTTATTAACAATGCCTGCATTATGCATTCTCCATCAGATCTTGCATGGTTGGAATAATACCATCGGTAATGACAGCATGCGTCAGCTTGGCGATCATGGAGGTCAGATCAACATCAGCGGACAGATCTCTATCCCAGAGCTTTACATCAGAGAGAATGCTCTTTACGGTAAGCTGAGCGGTTGATTCAGACTTCTTATAGAAGCTCCAGGCCTTGGATAAGGCTTCTACAGCATAGGCGTCGTCGTTGAATTCGCCGCTCTTGCCGTCAGCGCGCTGTACCTTGACAGGCAGCTTGCCGTCAGCGTTCTTGTAGAGAGCAAAATAGGCAGCCAGTGCAAAGCAGAGTTTCTTTGGCATAAAGCCTTTCTTTCTGGCGTCTAAGATTGACGGTACCACACGGGCCTTTACCTTGGAGGTGCAGTTCATCAGAATTGAGGACAGCTGGTGATGCATGGAAGGATCCATGAAACGGTTGACAACCGCATCAGCAAACTCGGTGAGCATGCCCTTCTCAAGATTTACAGCAGGAATGATTTCATCATAGATAACGCTGCGGGCAAATTCGCCAGTTACCTTGCCGGACATCATCTGATCAACGGTGTCAAGACCTGCTAAGAAGGCAGCAGGAACATTGGAGGTGTGAGCGCCGTTTAAGATTCTTACCTTGCGCAGACGGTATGGAGTAATGTCTTTGGCAACTACTACGTTAAGACCGATTTTCTCAAAAGGCAGCAGATCTTTTACAGAGTCATCGCCTTCGATGGCCAGGAAATGGAACATTTCACCGCAGGTCATGAGAGTATCGGTATAGCCGAGCTTCTGCTCATATTCAGCGGCATTGGCGGTAGGATAGCCAGATACTACTCGGTCAACTAAGGTATTTAAGAAGGTGCAGTCTTCATCAAGATAGGCTAAGAATTCATTCTCAAGCTTCCA
>DMTG01000075.1 GCA_003477345.1 Succinivibrionaceae bacterium
CCTACCTGGGCTGCAATTGCGGTTGCCAGCGACTGAAAGGAGGTCATACCGTGGGAGCCGGCTTTCTCTCCGTTAAAGGAAAGGTTGCCGAAAACCTGTTTTACAGCTTTACCGAACTGCCTAATCTGGATAAATCTTAGTTTGAAGGTAAAGAAGATACCTGTACCAACGAGGATTGGAATAAGACACCACGGACCCCACAGAATGGAGTTGATGTCGCTTACGATTTCAGTTAATTTGTCCATAATTTCTAGGTAGTTGTATAAATAGAAAGACTAACTCAAAGCTCAAGATCTGAGAGCTCTGAGCATATCGGAGAGTATTGTATCTTTTTAAGGCAGCCGCAGTGGAGAAAGTCTTTGATTGATCTTAATTAGTGCACAGAGGACTTACTGATCGTCGCCCATCTTTTCCTGCATCTTGGCGTGGAACTTCTTCTTAAAGTAAATAACCAGGACAATCAGCAGAATCAGCCCGAGTCCCAGATAGATCATTTTCTGTACGTCATGCACGTATTCCATCAGCAGGTCAAGGTTGTCGGCAAAGAAGTGGCCCATGTAAATCCATACCGGAACAGAAATGCTCGCGGCAAAGCCGTCCATAAGAATGAAGGCCCAGAAGGAAATACGGCGGCTCATGCCTGCTACCAGGAAAATAGGGGAGCGCAGACCAGGCAGAAATCTTGCCACAAACAGCAGCCCCAGACCGTACTTTTTGAATTTCTTCTGAATCTGGGAGAATCTTCTTGGAGACAGTATTTTTCTGAAAAGTCTCAGTCTCTGAATCCGGTAGCCGAAGATGCGTCCACCCCAGTACATGGTGCTGTCACCAACCAGCACGCCGGCCATGCCGACAGCCAGCATGATATGAGGATTTGCAAGACCTGTGCCGGAAATAACTCCGCCTGAAACCAGGGTAATATCTTCAGGAACCGGCAGGCCAAAGCCGCAGAGCAGCAGACAGGTAAAAACAGCGGCATAACCATAGTCAGTAAAAAAACGGACTAAAAAATCTAACACCCCAGACTCCGATAATTTAAAAAGCTAAATGTACTCAAAAAACAACCGATGTATTTTAACAGAAAAAAACGCCAACAATTTTTATAATTTTGCTCCGGCAAAGCCAAGCTGCCGCCAAGCCTCATATGCAACTACCGCCACCGAGTTGGAAAGGTTCAGACAGCGACTCTCGGGCATCATGGGAATTCTCAGCCTGAGATTCTCTGGAATCTTTTCATAGACCTCATCAGAAAGCCCTTCCTTTTCTCTTCCGAATATGACGTAGTCTCCGTCTTCAAAGGAGAAATCGGTAAGTGCAATATGAGCCTTGCTTGAAGAGGCAATCAGTCTTTTTGGCTGTTCCTTTTCTAAAAACTGCTTGAAATTGACATGCACCGTTAAATTGGCGATTTCTCTATAGTCAAGGCCGGCCCTCATAAGTCTGCGGTTATCAAGAAAGAAAGGCATGGGACCTACGAAATGCAGCTTGGCTCCGCAGTTGACGCTGAGTCTTATGACATTGCCGGCATTAGACGGCATCTCTGGCTGGTATAATACAATGTTTATCATAATAAAATCAGTATGTTAATAAATAATCCAAAGCTTTTACAGTAAATTTCAGAACGCTATTTTACCAAATTGTGCCCGAAAAGCCCCTGGCTTCAGCCATGGGGAGTTTTGCCCTATACCCAATTACCCAATCCAGAAATGGATTTTTAAGAGCAAGAAGATAAGTCTCTAACTATGTCTGTGAGGGAGCAGATAGCTTTTTCATACCCATTTGTTAGAGGCCGTATATCGCATAATTGAGCAATATATCAAGATGTTGACTCAGGACATAGGGTGGGTTTCTTGCTGCTTAAAAGTTATAAAACTTCTTAGAAAAACTATTGACAACTGATCTGTTTCCACATAAAGCTGTCAATAGATTTGACGCAAGCTAGATGTTTTTCAAAGAAAAATCTCTAATAAGCTAGAGTGTAAAATTGATAGACTATGCGCAAAGTGCTATGATTTTAGGATTGAATAGATTGTAGAAATAACGTGTCATGGCAGCACATTACTTTATAAAGTTCGCAAAATATTTTTTGTCAAATCTTATTTTTAAGCCGCTGTCAGAACAATCAAAGAGTATAAAAATATAGTTTTCCAGGTGTTAAGCTTGAGAAAATCGGAGGAGTTATGGCATTTAGTCCTGTACTGAATAAAAAACAGCAGCAGGGAGTCAGCGGTCTGAGAAAATTTTTGTTTGGCCTGTGCCTTATTGCCGCCTGCGTTCTGATTGTTATGCTGGTAAACTTCAGGCATACCGCAGCCAGAGCACTTACAGGCGAGCTGATTTCAGGCGGCCTGCAGGGCGGAGTTATCAGCAAAACGGATTCCTCCTGGTCGGTGATTTTTGACCACTTCGGATCTGTAACCTATTTCTTTCCTCTTCTGATTGTTTATTTCGGGTACCTGCTTTTCATGCGCAGGGTGGAATTCAAAGAGATTGATTTCTTCAGGGTTGCCATACGCCTGTTTGGCTTCAATCTTCTGGTGATTGGTCTGTGCGCACTGTTCTCCGGACTGTTTTCTTCAGGCAACATGGGCGCCGGCGGCATTCTGGGCGATTTTCTGAATATTTTCTTTTTTGGCCGTCTGCCATCTGCAGTAGCCTCCCTGATCCCGATTCTGCTTACCTTAACCGGACTGTTTTTCTTTACGGCTAAAAGTCCGCTGTGGTACTGCGATCGAATCGGCGCTCTGATATCAAGACTCTGGGACAAGGACAGAAGCAAAGCAGGTTATGAGCTTAAGACCGAGAGCGAAGTGCAGGAAAAAGAACCTCTGTTTGAGGAAATGAAGGTCGATGACTCAGAGAACAGAATGCCTGAAGAGTCCAGAAACTTTGACCTGGGAGCTACCGAGCCTTCTCTGAATATTTTCGGGGACTCGGGCCTAAAAGATCTCAGCGGCGACAGTCCTGAGAGCAGCAGCTATGTAGACAGTTTTGAGGCTCATAAAGAGGAGTACGGTAAGGCTCCGCGCATTTTTAACGGCAATTCCCATCACAGCAGCCCGCGCGATAATTTCTTTGACAGATCTGAGCCGGTATTCGGCGGAATTCCTAACGACAATCTGTCTATTCCTCCTAAAGATCTCGAAGCTAAGGAAGCGCCTAAAAAGGACAGAAATCTTTATGTGTCACCAGGTGAGCCGTTATCTGCAAGGGATAATGACTACTCTGACGACTATTACAGTGCCGGTGTCGATGAAGAAGGCGAGAGTGAAGATGGCGCTCCTTCAAGCATCATCAGTGACAGCCGCGCTCAGGCTGCTGCCGTAGAGACTTCAGATGACGAGAATGTCAACAGCACCATCATAACCAAGTATGAAGGCGTCAGACAGGCCATCGGCTACGGTACGTCAGGACCTAAGTCTCTGTACCAGAAAGAGGATGAAGAAGATACGACCTCGACCATCATAACCAAGTATGACGGTAAGAATGTGTCAGTTCAGAATCATGCGGATGAGCCGATAATCGAGCCAGAAAGAGTCAGCACGGTTATTACCAGAGGCAATAACATGACTCAGATGCCTTTTGGCGAAAATGTTGCCGTAAGAAGTTCAGCTGAGGACAACGGCAGCAGTATTGCAGGCTCCTACGACAGCTCACTAAATGAAGAGGGAGTAAGTCCTTTTGCTCCAAACTTTGCAGGTCATGACTCAGATGAGGATGAAAACGTGATCAGTTTTGATCAGGTAGCAGAAGAATACGACAAGGATGATCCTTCAATTGAATCTGCTTTTGTGCCGAGTCTTGAGGATGACAATATCTTAAAGCCAGCCAGCAAGCCGCTGGTTTCAGAAAAGGATATGGACTATTCCTCATATACCAGAGGAATAAGCTCTCAGGAAAGCGGGAGTGCAGCTAAAGCTCCTCAGAGTCAAACCAATTCTACCGGCAGGGAGCAGTTTAAGACAGAACAGACGGATAATGATCCGAAGAAACATGACTGGCAGTTTGATCCTAGAAAAGAGGAAGTCAGAACTCTGAGCACCGAAGAGGCTGTATCTGAGCATGCAACTTCCAATATGCCGTCTTTTGTAGAGCCTACTCCTGCTGAGATACCGTCTGAGCTGTTAATAAAACCTGAGAGTGCTCCTTTAACCAAATTCCCTACAAGAGACAGCATCAATTCGATGATCACCGCTCCAAGCCACATATATGATGCCTGGAGACCATCAATCGATCTGCTGACCCCTTCTGCTGATCCTGCGCTTGTCAATGAAGATGAAATCATGCAGATGCAGGAGCGCATTGATACCTTCATGCGTAATTTCAATATTGAGGCCAAGGTGGCCAGACATGCCTCAGGTCCGGTCATCACCAGATACGATCTGTCACTGAAGCTGGGCGTCAAGTCTGCCTCACTGCGCGCCTATATTCAGGACTTAAGCCGAATCCTGATGGTACGCAAAATCCGTATGCTCGAAAGCGTTCCAGGCAGCCCTTATGTCGGACTTGAAGTCCCTAATGCCAAGCGCAAGATGATTACTCTAAGAGATGTGGTCGAGCAGGATCCCTTCCGCAATACTCCGAAAAGGCTGCCTCTGTGCCTGGGCGTAAACTCAGTAGGACAGCCTGTCGTGGCTGATCTTGCCAAGGCTCCTCATCTTCTGATAGCAGGTACCACCGGCTCTGGTAAATCCGCCGGCATCAACTCAATTCTATTGTCGCTTCTGTTAAAGTGCTCTCCATCTGAGATGCGCCTTATCCTTATCGATCCTAAGCGTATTGAATTCAGCCTATACAACAATCTGCCGCATCTGATAACTCCGGTTATTTCAGAGGTTGATCAGACTACTGCTGCTCTGTCCTGGTCTGTAGATGAGATGGAGCGCAGATACAAGCTGATTGAAGCTTTAGGCGTAAGACAGCTGTCTGAGTACAACGCCAAGATTAGAAGCGCCAACGAACAGGGACAGCAGGTCTATGATCCTATGTGGACTGCCGATATGGGCGGTGATCCTCCGGTTTTAAAGACTCTGCCTTACATTGTCATAGTAGTTGACGAGTTTGCCGATCTGATGAGTGTAGCAGGCTCCGGCAGAGGCAAGAAGAGCGATAAGAATCCGGAAAACCTGATAGCTAGAATTACCGCAAAGGCAAGAGCCGCCGGAATTCATCTGATTTTAGCAACTCAGACTCCAAGAGCTGACGTGGTAACAGGCAAGATCAAGGCCAATATGCCGTCCAGAATTGCCTACACCGTGCAGTCTTCCCTCGACTCAAGAATTATTCTTGATGAGGCCGGAGCTGAAGATCTGTTAGGTAACGGCGATATGCTGGCCCGCTTTATGGATCTGCAGAATTACTCGATATTCCGTGCCCACGGTCCGTTTGCCAGCAATGATGACGTCAAGAGAATAGTAAATGCATGGCAGACCTACGGCGGTGAGCCTGAATATGTGGACGGTGTAACCGACGTAGAGGATGAAGAGGATGATATCCCGGATATGGATGCTCCAAACGGTCCGAGAGCCCACGATACTCTGTTTGACGACTGCGCCAGCTATGCCCGTCAGTACAAGGAAACCAAGGGCAAGGATGTTTCTATCTCCGCTCTGCAGGTGCAGTTCAACATTGGCTATACCAGAGCCAAGCGCATCATGAACAATCTTCAGCGCGAAGGCATCGTACAGGAATAGCGCCGCCTGATTTAGAAAAGGCCTCTATAGCAGAAAACTATAGAGGCTTTTTTATGCGTTATATCTCAAAAATTAAATAATACGAATAAAAAATATTGCAATAATTTAAGTCATCTCTATAATATGAAGTATACAAATTATACATATATTTAGTTATATGAATATTTCAAATATCTTGATTGAGGTGATAAAACATGAAAAGCTATAAAATTAAGCGTATTATTTGCGGTCTGCAGAATATTTTCAAGCCTTCAGCTGTCACCTCATCTATGGAGCTGAAAATCATAAACCAGCCAGGAGACGCCTTTGTGCCTTCTTTACACGAAGAGCAGCAGTCTCGCAGACAGAGATTTGCCGCCT
>DMTG01000126.1 GCA_003477345.1 Succinivibrionaceae bacterium
GTACCACGATGACAAGGGTATCATCTGGCCTGAGAGCATTGCTCCGTTCAAGGTTGCAATCTGCGCCATTAAATACACCAAATCAGAAGCCGTCAGAGATACAGCAGAAAAGCTTTATGCCGACTTGGAAAAAGCAGGCGTAGATGTGCTGTTTGATGACCGCGACGAGCGCCCTGGTGTAATGTTTGCAGACATGGAACTCATCGGCATTCCTCACATCATCACCATCGGTGACAAGAGCCTGAAAGACGGCATGATTGAATACAAATCCCGTAAGACAGGAGAAAAGGAGTTAATCCCGGTAGCTGATGCTGTTGCGGGCATTATGGCTAAATTCACCGACAGATAATCCTGACACCTTAGAAAACGCGGCAGTCTCATAAAATGAGAACTGCCGTTTTTTTATTATTTGACTGCAGTCACAGTCCTGGACATGTGCCTGATTTCCTAAGTTTCAACTAATTTTTAACTGCAATACTGAAACTGTACCAAGAAGATTACCAATAGGAGGTCAGAATCATGAGAAGTGTTATTCAGCTTTTTAACTTCTTTTTGTTCGCCATTCTGCTGGTGCTGGCGACTGGTTTTTCAGATCTGGTTTCGTCGAATCAGAACAGCCTGTATGGAGCTCTAACTAGGGCTGATGGCGGTCAGTATTTCATGGTTACACGAAAGTAAGCAAACTTTCTAATCGCAAACAAAACACACAACTACAGCTTGCCCTGCCGCAAAGGCAGGGCGATTTTTTATATTCAGTTTCTGCTCTGGGCGTGAGCTTCTTCCTTATGCCTGTACATCTTGATATCAGCCTTTTTGAAGAGTTCCTTGAAGTTGTCGCCTTCTTCAGGAAACATGGCTATGCCGACTGAAACGCCTACATTGAGCTCATTACCTGCATATTTAACAGGCTTGGAAAATTCATGAGCAATCCTTGCGTTGATGTGCTCTGCATTTTCATAGGTACAGTTTATAAGCAGTATGCAGAACTCGTCTCCGCCAATACGACCTATGACATCGGTATTTCTGATGCAGGATTCAAGGCGGGTTGCCGCCTCGCAGATTACCAGATCTCCTGCCTCATGTCCGTACTGATCATTTATGTCTTTAAATCTGTTAAGGTCGCATACGAGCAGTGCGCAGTTCCTGTCGGTCTTTTTAGACAGCACCTCCCTTACGGTTTCATTGAAATGACTGTGGTTTAAAAGCCCTGTCATGCCGTCGGTCTGAGCCTGGAGACTGCGCTCATAATAAAGCTTCATAATAAAATAGGTAAGCAGACTCAGTATGACCCATATAATCAGGATTGCGCACAGAATCATATAGCGGTTTTTCTTGATTCCCTGCTGTTCTAGAATTTCTGTCCTCAAAGTCCATATACTGCCCTGAATTTCTACTTTATGCTCAACATAGTTTTTCTTATCACGCTTAGGACCGAACAGATTGGCATCATCCCTCAGGAGCCTTTCACCTATCGCATCCTCAACTAAAAGACTTATTCTAGAATTCTCGGCTAAGTTTAAAATCTTAAGGGTCAGAGCATCAAAATTCAGACTTATAGTAGCAATTCCTTCTTTATTTCCATATTTCAAAGGAATATAGCTGATGAGAGGACTTTTCCACTGTTTGAGATTAGGAATTCTTATAACGGCTTCATTGGTCTCCAGAGCTCTTTTGACGTAAGGATTATTATCAAGATCAAAATGAGTAAAATGCTGGTCGTGAAGAGATGAGCGCAGGTTTTCAGGCCATATGTATTCTACCTTTAGCTCTGGCGCATACACGATTGCATAAAAGTACGGCAGCCTTGTCAGCAGATTGCTGTTTATCTTGTCTAGCCTGTCAGGGGTAACCTGCACATCCCAGGTACTTAATATTTCAAACAGCTCAGATATGGTTTCAAAGTGAGAATTCAGGGCATAGCCCAGGTGACTGCCTATGACATTTATTTTTTCAATGGCGTGGAGTTCAGCGTCTTTTCTGGCGTTCTTAGTCAGGGCACTTTCAAAGGCAGTACCTACACCTGCAAGAATAAATGCAATAACTGTAATCATCAGTAAGGTGCTGGTAAAAAGACTTTTTCTATGCCGGCTTTTCAAGGGGAGTCTCCGATCTAATCTCTAGTAAGGCAGGATGTGGCGGTCTAAAGAAACGTTTATGCTTGTTGTAGAAGTATTTTACAAAACCAAAACAAAATACAGATAAAACCTAGCTCACAAACCGGTAAACATCTTGCTTTTCTAAATGGCTGTTTTGTGACATATTCTGTATAAAATCTTGTCTGTCTTAAGATACTTACCAGTAGAAAGGAGCAAAAATGCCAGCCGATCCAGGTACCAGAATCTCTGATCTTGTAAAAGACACCAGGGCACTTTCTCTTACTGCACTAAATGGCTGCCCGGCAGAGACCTATGCCGCTCTGCCTGACATTCTCGAAAGAGCTCAGGCTCTCTGTCAGTATATGAATGAAGAATATCCCAAAAGTCTTGAGTTCATCATAAGGCAGATACTGCTTGCCCAGCAGAAGGATGATGTTATGAGAATTTCTGATTTTCTAGGCTATGAGCTGCCCCACATTCTTAACAGCTTTCAAAAGTAATATTCTGTTTTGTGACAAAAAAAGGAGTGATAATTATCACTCCTGAATTTTGCACTATGGAATTCTTTAGATAATTTCCAGCTGTCCGTCAATTGCTCCTGCCTGATCCAGAGCTTCAAGCACTGACATCAGATCGCCAGGCGCCAGACCTATCTGATTTACTGCTCTTACCAGATCATCTAGAGTTGCACCCGAATCAAACTTGAACATCTTGCCTTTCTTTTCCTCAACATTGATGGTTGAGTCAGGAACTACGGTTGTCTCTCCATTAGAGAAGCTGTTAGGCTGAGATACTCTAGGATCTTCGCTTACAGTTACTGTAAGTCCGCCGTGAGTTACCGCAACCGGCTTAAGTCTTACATTGCTGCCGATGACAATTGTACCGGTTCTCGAATTTACGACAATTTTCGCTCTATCGTCGCCCTGAGTGATATCTATGTTCTCAAGAGTTGCCAGAAACTCTACTCTCTTGGCAGGATTTCTTGGAGCACTGACTCTCACCGAGGTGGCATCGATGGCAACAGCACTGCCGCTGCCGTACATGTCATTGATGGCATCTGCCATATTTTTGGCAGAGGTGAAATCAGGTCTTGTAAGATTAAAGGTGATATCATCCGAGGTTGCAAAATTAGTAGGAACTTCGCGCTCCACTATAGCTCCATTGGATATTCTGCCGACGGTCGGGGTATTTACCGTCACCTTGGATCCGTCTGCGCCCTCAACACCCAGGCCGCCAACTACCAGCGAGCCCTGAGCGATTGCATATACATTGCCGTCAATACCGCGCAGCATGGTCTGCAGCAGAGTGCCGCCGCGCAGTGAAGAGGCCTCACCGATTGCCGATACTGTGACATCTATTGTCTGACCTGCCTTGGTAAAGGGCGGCAGTGTGGCATGGACAGCCACCGGAGCCACATCCTTAATCTTAGGGGTAGAGGAATCATCAAGCTTTATTCCAAAATTATTCATCATGGAACGGAAACTCTGTTCTGAAATAGGATTGTTCTTTTCACCGGTGCCTGCCAGACCTACCACGAGGCCATAGCCAATCAGCTGGTTGTCTCTAACGCCGCTGACAGATGCCATATCTTTGATACGGGTTGCCTCAGCAACATTGCAGCTCAGCGCCATGGCAAGCGGCACCAGAATAACTGCCGCAATTCTTTTTAATTGTCTTAATTCCATAGTTCTTCTCCCCTAAGCTTCAAGTTTAGAAGAAAATGTTAAACGCACTGTTGAAGAATCTTGAGAGCCATCCGC
>DMTG01000096.1 GCA_003477345.1 Succinivibrionaceae bacterium
GTTGGTATGCAGGATCACAATATCGTGATCAGGTTTAGCTCCGGCAAAGGCCGGCACGCTCAGAGACAGACACAGCGCTACGGCAAGACTTAATGACTTAATATGTGAAACAGCAGCCTTCATGGTAAATTTCCCGCATAACAAAAAAGGAAAATGGATGAATTTAACTGCAGCCAAAAGCTCATAGCTACCTGCAGAGTCTAAAAAACTCATGCATAACAGCTAATAGATTAACAAGCCGCAGTATTCTGTTCTTACATTAGATTAGCTTGATCTGACTGCTTAAAACATAATTTTTTTATGGTTATGTGAAGACAGACCTTTTTTTATTTTCAGGGAAGACTTTATGAGGTAACTATGGAAATAATCAGAACCACTCTGATCTATAAGCATAAATGCTATAATAATTCCTAATTAAGTAGGTCGCAGGACAAATCATGAAACTAATTGCTCAGTCAGAAAACATTGAAGATTTTTTAGATAGTAATTTTATTTATGTCGATAAGACAGAATATATTTACAATCTTACAGAAAATTTCAAAAGAGTTTTCTTTTCACGTCCTCGTCGCTTTGGTAAATCGCTTACTCTGAATACCATAGGTACTCTCTTTGAAAAAGGAGTTGATCCTTATTTCAAAGGAACATGGATTTATGACAAATGGAAGCAGGCTAAATATCCTGTGCTTCACTTAAGCTTTCTAAAGTTTTCTGTCACTGATTTAGATGATTTTAAAAGAGATTTCTGCAACGAAATCCTAAAATTCGCTAAAGCAAATAATATTACCGACTTTAACGATAACCAGGAGCCGAAGATCCTTTTAGGTAATGTTTTTTCTGCCCTGCCAGAGAGGAGTCAACTTGTAATTCTTATTGACGAATATGACTGTCAGCTCACAGCCAATATCAACAATAAAGAGCTTTATGAGAAATTCAGAACTCTTTTCAGAGATTTTTACGCCGTTCTAAAAGGCGATAAGCACATAAAATTCATGGCTATCACAGGTGTCACAAGATTAAAGGATGTATCAATCTTCTCTGTTGGCTCTGACATTAAGGATTTGAGCTACGATCACGCATTCTCTCAGATGATTGGCTTTACCAGAGAGGAAATCAGGAAATTCTATATCGATTACCTAAGGCTTGGTGTCAGCATTGAAAAACACGTAGAAACAGATTCTGTAACTGATGCTGGTGTTGAAGAATTCCTTGGCAGAATGGCTGAGCATTATGACAGTTACAGCTTTGATAATTACTACGAGAAAAAAGTATTCTCGACTTATTCTGTGAATAATTTTCTTCAGGCTATCGTGAAAGACGAAAGAGTAGTATTTGGTGATTACTGGTACGATGTAGGCGGTCTTCCTTCAATTCTTATGAACTTCATGGAGTCACATAATCTTAATATCGAAAATCTTCTGACTTCAGAAATTGCCATTCCTTATAATGACTTTGTTAACCCAACATCTCTCATTAATATTAATGAGAATGTTCTGATGTGTCAGACCGGATATCTGACTTTAAAATCAGTAATAGATCGTAATGACGATGTAATTCTGGGCACAGTTAATCGTGAAATTAGATCTGCTTTATTTTCTCTAGTAGCTCTTAGAGTTTTTAAAAGGAATGTTTCTCCATATAACTCAAATAGAAAATACATTCTCGAGCAAGGAACCGCTGATGATATTATTAAGCTGTTTAATGAGGTTTTAGCAACTTTATCTTATGATAAATATCCGGTAAATGATGAGTCCGTTCTAAGAGCTCTGTTACAGGTGTATTTGTTAGGCAAAGAGCATGATGTTCGAGTAGAACAGCACAACAGCAAAGGCAGAAGCGACATTCTTGTAAACTTCCCTAAACGCAGAGTTGTCATTGAACTGAAATACACCGATAAAGATAGTGAAGAACAGAATAAACTTGCCGAAGCAGAAAAACAGATCATAGAAAAAGGCTATGGTCTTGAGAACCTCTGCAACAGAGAACTGCTGCAGATTGCCTGTGTATTTAACGGTGATAAGAACAGACGCCAGATCACCAGGTTTAATACTGTTTTGACATCTCCCCATGGCTGAAGCCAGGGGTCTTTTCGGGCACAATTTTGTAAAAATTATAGATTTTTAACAATTGCACCAAAAATAATAACATTGCTTTTTATGGCATTTATTAGTGATAGCCATCACATTTTACTGTCAGAATTCCAATCTAATCCTCTGCTACTTTTTTATCGCTAAACTACAGTCTTCGGACTTAAAAATCAGAAACTTTTCAAGTCACGACCAAGTATAATTACCAGAGATATTTTTATTGAAGACAGTTTGCCTAATATGTCAGATTTTTACAGCAGCGACAGCATCAGCGCTCTGGATGCCATCTCGGCAGCCCAGAAAATTGCTTCAGGCCCTATGCTTTTTCAGGCCGTGTACGTGCTCCTGAAGCACGGTGCTCTAAAGGCCCTCGAAGAGGCTAAGAAGACCGGTCTTACCGTCGAGGAGCTCTCTGAAAAGTGCTCTCTTTCCCCTTATGGCACCGGAGTTCTTCTGGATATGGCCGTAAGCGGAAGAGTAGTCTATATAAAGGATAACCGCTACCTGCTCGGCAAGGTCGGCCACTTTCTGCTAAACGACCGTATGACCAGAATCAACATGGAGTTCACCGCCACGGTCTGCTACCAGGCCATGGCAGCGCTCGATGAGTCCGTTGTCACCGGTAAACCCTGCGGTCTTAAGGTATTCAATGAGAACTGGGAGACCATCTATCCCCACCTCTCTGAACTTCCGGAGGATGCTAAAAAGAGCTGGTTTTCCTGGGATCACTTCTACTCTGATGCCGCCTTTGATGAGGCGCTCTCCATCGTATTAAAGCGCAGTCCGAAGGTTATCAACGACGTGGGCGGCAACACCGGAAAAGTTGCCGTTGCCTGCTGCCGGCACAGTGAGAGCGTAAAGGTTAACCTTGTCGATCTCAAAGAGCAGATAGCTCTTGCCCGGTCAAACATTGAAAAAGAAAAGCTTCAGGACAGAGTTTCCTTTACTCCCTGCGATGTGTTAAAAGGCGATCTTGAGAAGATCTCAACAGGCGATCTCTGGTGGATGAGCCAGTTTCTGGACTGCTTTTCTGAAAGCCAGATAGTAGCCATACTGTCATCCATAAGAAAGGTGATGCGGCCTGATGCTGAAATTGCCATCCTAGAACCTCTATGGGATAAACAGAAATTTGAGGCGGCAAGCTTCAGTCTCAACGCAGGCTCGCTTTACTTTACCGCCCTGGCCAACGGCTGCAGCCGCTTCTATTCAGCAGCAAAGCTCCACAGTCTCATAGCAAAGGCCGGACTTAAAGTAGTAGAAGAACATCATAATCTGGGCGTATGCCAGAGTCTTATAATCTGCAGACAGGACAGCTAATCATGCAGTTTTCATTTAATATTGAGGCCGTAGCAGGCAGACTGCCGGCGCTTGGCACTACAAAGAATTTCCTCTCCTGGGCAAGAGGCGATGTAACTCTTGATAAAGGCGCCAAACCAGACCGGGCGCAGTTTCTGCCCATGATGACCGCCAGACGCATGTGCGCAGGCAGCCGCATGGCCGCTGACACCGGTCTTGAACTTCTAAAGGCAGGAG
>DMTG01000113.1 GCA_003477345.1 Succinivibrionaceae bacterium
AATGTTAAGGGCGCTTGGCATGTGATAATCAGGAAGCTCCATTACAAATGGGGATACATCCTCATTGAAGGCACTCTGCTTCTTTAAGATAATGCCGGTGATGGCAATGGCACCGATTGCCATGAGGTATACAGCAGGTGCAATCCAGGCAGAATCAGGGAAGAATGATACAAAGATCATTGTCATGATTGGCAGCTTGGCAGAGCATGGCAGGAAAGTTGTTGTGATCAGGGTAATTCTCTGCTCATTGATGTTATCAATGCTCTTGGTAGACATAATTGCTGGAACACCACAGCCAGTAGCTATCAGAATTGGGATGAAGCTGCGGCCTGACAGACCGAACTTTCTAAAAATGCGGTCTAAAACGAAAGCTACACGGGTCATGTATCCGCACTGCTCAACAATGGACAGCAGGAAGAACAGAACTATCATCTGAGGTACGAAACCTAAAACAGCACCTACACCGCCTACAATTCCGTCTACAACTAAAGATGACAGCCACTCAGGAGCTTCAGCAGCTTCTAACAGAGCATTGGCACCATCTGTGCACCACTCGCCGAATACTACGTCATTAGCGTAATCTGTTGCCATGGTTCCAACAGTTGTAACTGCCAGATAGTAGATAACAAAGATCACTGCGGCAAAAATCGGGATAGCCAGGAAACGGTTGGTGACAATTGAGTCAATTTTCTGGGTTAAGGTGTCTGCTACAGCAGGCTTGGTTACAGCAGAGGCTATAACGCTGTCGATGAATTCATAACGCTTGCCGGCAATTAAAGACTCGGTATCCTGAGAAAACTCTTTTTCAAGCTTGGCCTTCTCTTTGGCAACTTCAATCAGCACGTCCTGATTATTTGCATACTGACGCAGATATACCTTGTCGCCCTGCAGCAGAGACTTGGCAACAAAGTGGCGCTCTGCAGTGGTTCTGGCATCGGAGATCTTTTCTGAAACAGCCTTAATGGAACTGAAAATGCTGCTTTCATATAAAGCCTCTTTCTGAGGTACCTTAGCAGACTCAATAGCAGCCAGCAGCTCATCAAGACCTTGGCCTTCTGAGGCTGAAATCGGAACAACCTTTACACCAAGTTCAGCAGAAAGTTTTTCAGTATCTACCTTAATCTTTTTGTGCTCTAGAAGATCCATCATGTTAAGAGCGATAACCATTGGTCTGCCCATAGGGATTATTTCCATGGTCAGGGACAGAGAACGCTCAAGGTGAGAGGCATCTACAATGTTTAATACAACGTCATACTCGTCTGAGAGCAGGAAATTGCGGCTTACGATTTCTTCTGCAGAATATGGTGACAGGGAATACAGACCTGGCAGATCAACTACATCCCAGTTTTTCTTGCCAATGGTGCCGATAACCTGATCTACTGTTACTCCAGGCCAGTTGCCAACATACTGATTGGCACCTGTCAGCTTGTTGAACAGGGTTGTCTTACCGCAGTTCTGATTGCCGATTAAAGCTATGGTCTTTTCTGACATAAATTATTTAACCTCTACTAATTCTGCATCGCTCTTTCTGATAGTAAGGGAATAACCGCGCACATTGAGCTCGATAGGATCACCAAGCGGAGCGGCTTTTACCATGGTAATTTTTGTCTTTGGGGTAATGCCCATATCAAGAAGGCGGCGGCGAAGGGAGGTTCCCTCCCCTTTTACAGATATAACCTCGGCCATCTGACCAGGTTTTAGAGAATCTAAGGTATTCATGAATTTTACCTGCAAATATAAATTGCTATCACAAAGCAATTAGGAATAACTAACCGGCATTAGTCTATGTTAACTCTAGAACTAAATCAAGAAAAAAATTAGTCTAGGTTAACTATTTTTATAAGAAATTATTTTTATTTGCAGAGTTACTTTTAAATAAGAATAGTTTATGTACCAGAAAGCTAACACATTGCTAGATACGTTGTATTTTTATAGGCCTGCGGCCCAATAGTCCGAAAACTCACTGATTCAGTTCAATCGCACAATAACAGAGCATTAGTGAAATTTTGTGCCCAAAAAAGACAAGCCACATTACTCTATATATAATTGATGCAATGTTTTGTTTTAAGAAAAAGCAGGAAATACTATATGTTAGAACATATTAATCCCAAAGCACCTTTTGCTAATACTTTAAACAGAATACCGTTTATTCTTCAGATTGTTATTGGTCTAATAATTGGTATTCTAATGGCCTTCGTCTACCCTAATGATGATCAGTACATCCCTATGCTGGGAACCCTGTTCGTCAAAGCCTTGAAATCGGTGGCTCCGCTGCTGGTTTTTGTACTGGTTTCATCTGCCATAGCAAAACACGAGTCAGGCACCCCGAGCAATATGAAAACAGTTATCATGCTGTACATCATCGGCATGGTGCTGTCAGCAGCCTTAGCTCTCGGTATGGCTACCACATTCCCTAGCACCTTCAGCGAGCTTGCTCAGGCCAATACTTCTTTGAATCCTCCAAAAGGCGTCAGCGAGGTTCTGTTAAACTTCATAGTTCAGGCAATTGACAACCCGGTCACCGCCCTTATGAATGCAAACTATATTGCAATTCTGTTCTGGTCTGTATGCCTGGGTCTGATGTTCCGCGTTTCAAGAACTGAAACCAAAAGGGTATTAGAAGATCTTGCCCAGAGCGTATCCGGCGTTGTAAGAATCATCATCCGCTTCGCTCCACTGGGTGTTTTAGGTCTCGTTTATTCTTCCTGCACTCAGGAAGGCGGCTTTTCAAACCTGCTCAATTACCTGCACGTAGTAGTTGTTCTGGTTGTAACCATGCTTATAATTGCTTTCATCATCAACCCTCTGATGGCTTTCTTGGTTACCAAGGAAAATCCGTTCCCGCTGGTTAGAACCTGTATTGCCAAGAGTGCAATTACTGCCTTCTTTACCAGATCATCAGCAGCCAACCTTCCTGTAAACCTCGAACTGTGCGAACAGCTGAAACTGCCAAAGAGCACCTATACCATTTCAATTCCATTAGGATGCACCATCAATATGTCAGGTGCCGCTGTTACCATTGTGATTATGACTATGGCAGCAGTACACACCATGGGCATTGAAGTTGACTTTGGCTCTGCACTGCTTATGAGTATCGCTGCAGTGCTCTGCGCCTGCGGATGCAGCGGTATCGCCGGTGGTTCTCTGATGCTTATTCCTCTGGCCTGCTCCATCTTCGGTATCAATAATGATATCGCCATGCAGGTAGTAGGTATCGGCTTCATCATCGGTGTAGTTCAGGATTCATTTGAAACTGCTCTTAACAGTCATACCGACGTACTGTTTACAGCAGCCGCCTGCAGAAAGGCAGAAAAAGATCAGGCTGCAGCCAAATAACAGATAACATTGTCTTATCAGCCAAAAAGGATCTCCATAGGAGATCCTTTA
>DMTG01000313.1 GCA_003477345.1 Succinivibrionaceae bacterium
CAGACAAATATATTACTGACGATAGTGTTTCAGGAAGTGCTCGAGTCTGTCGCAGGCATCGCTTAGTACGTCTACGGCCGGCAGGAATACCAGTCTGAAGTGGTTAGGCTCCGGCCAGTTGAAGCCTGTGCCCTGCACAATCAGCATCTTTTCCTGCTTTAGAAGATCCATAGCAAATTTCTGATCGTCTTTGATATTGAACTTCTTACTGTCAATCTTAGGGAACATGTAGAGCGCACCGTGAGGCTTTTTAACGCTGACTCCGTCAATTGCGTTCAGGCGCTCATAGAGCATGTCTCTCTGAGTGTGCAGTCTGCCGCCCGGGATTATCAGCTCATTGATACTCTGATATCCGCCTAAGGCAGTCTGAATTGCATGCTGCAGAGGAACATTGGCGCACAGCCTCATGGCCATCATCATTTTGATGCCGTCTAAGAATCCGCGGTTGCGGTTCTTAGGTCCGGTGATAAGCATCCAGCCCATTCTGAAACCGCAGGCACGATATACTTTAGACAGACCGTTGTAGGTTACTATGCTGACATCGTCTGCTAAAGTGCAGATAGATCTGTGGGCGACATCATCGTAGAGGATCTTGTCGTAAACTTCGTCGGCAAAAATAACCAGCTCGTGCTCTCTGGCAATTTCAACCAGCTCCTGCAGAACTTCTGTAGGGTAAACGGCGCCAGTAGGATTATTAGGATTGATAAGCACAATTCCTACGGTTCTAGGAGTTATCTTTCTTTTTATATCCTCTAAATCCGGATACCAGTTAGACTCTTCATCACAGATGTAGTGCACGGCCTTCCCGCCTGCAAGGTTAACCGCGGCGGTCCACAGAGGATAGTCAGGTGCCGGCAGCAGAACCTCGTCGCCGTTATTTAACAGAGCGTTCATAGTCATGGTAATGAGCTCTGATACACCGTTTCCAATGAAAATATCGTCAGCGTCTACAGTTTTTAATCCTTTCTGCTGATAGTACTGAGCAATCGCCTTACGGGCAGAGAATATTCCATTGGATTCGCAGTATCCCTGGCTGTTTGGAAGATTGCGAATAACATCACGGATAACTTCTTCAGGCGCTTCAAAACCAAATGGCGCGGTATTTCCGATGTTAAGCTTAAGTATTCTTTGACCTTCCTCTTCCATGCGAAGAGCTTCCTGATGAATTTTTCCACGAATGTCGTAGCACACATTATCTAGCTTGTGTGATTTTTGTAATAGTTTCATATTGATAAAAATACCCGTAAAAATTAATTTGGTTTTGAACAAATTTATTTTACATCAATATAATAAAAATGCACGGCAGGCAGCTTAAAAATCAAAGCTACCTGTCTTTTTCCTGTTATCCCTAGTGAAAATCTCTACCTGCGGTGAGCTCATTATAGATGCTTTCTAAAAGATAGCGCTCATGCCGGTAGTTTGGATTTGAAATTCTGTGAAAGCGCAGATTGTCCATGGTTTTCTGATCATAGGACAGCGCATTGGCAAACAGCACGAAAGGAACTCTGTGTCCGCTCTTGGTAGTTAAAAATCCTGCAAGATTAGATACATTCTGCAGGGTACCGGTTTTAGCGGTCACATTGTGAATCAGAGGAGGCTTGTTGCAGGAGCCTCTGAAACGCAAAGTCCCGCTTTCGCCAGCGACCGGCAGCAGTTCGATAAAGTGCAGCTTGTCATTGTTCTTGTTGACATATGACAGCAGATTGAGCATCTGATGCGGAGTTATCAGATTGTGCGGAGACAGTCCTGAGCCGTCTACTAAATAGGCATTGCCTAAATCAATGTCGGCATACTTGCTCAGAATGCTTTTGATTGCTGTAAGTGCCCGGTAATAAGTGGCTGAGCGGCCGTAATATTCAGCGGCTATGTTTTTGGCAATGGCATCGGCATAGAGATTGTTAGAGTGCCAGAGCATGTATTTTACCAGCTGACTTAGAGGCTTGGATACATACTGAGCTACCGCTCTGTAGCCGCTGGAGGCTCCTGAATCATGCGAGAGCACAATTTTCTGGATGGAAATATGCTTATTTGCAAAGGCTTTTTTTGTCCACTGCACTCCCCAGTCATCAGGATCAGTGATGGACAATGACAGAGGCCAGGCCTTATTGCCTTTCTGAATTGGCACACAGCCTGTCATGTGATATTCATTTTTCATGTAAAGATCAGCCTGCAGCTCGCAGTCGCCGCCGTAATTTTTAGGCAGCACTGCAACAGCGTCAGAGGTGATCTTGATAGGACTGCTGGAATCTGCAACCGGGGATGCAACTGATCCTTCTCCTGCTGGCTGCAGCGCTGAAATGACACAGTTGCGGTTAATGATTACGGAGGCTGCCGGAGCTGTGAAACAGACAGGCAGATCATCCCAGGACCAGCCGTTGGCACGGCTACGGCCGCCAAAACGGCTTAGATCCAGAATAACAGAGCCGTTTATGTGTTTGACGCCATGCTTTGAGAGGTTGCCAATGAGCGCATAGTAGTCAGCCGATGAGAGTGTCGGATCGCCGGTAAACTTGATAAGTACATTGCCCTGCAGGGTACCGTCTTCGGTTAATTTCAGCCTGCCGTCTTTGGTTACATTGCTCTCTGCAACCATGACTGAGGTTTTTAGGGTAAAGTCAGGTCCCAGGTAAAGAATGGCGCTTAATCCTGTCAGCAGCTTCTGAGTTGAGGCAGGGTGAAAATAAACGTCAGTGTTATAGCCGTAAACCTTGCTGTCACCTGGTTTCTGGTAGGCATAGCCAAGATTGGCGCCTGCGACTGGAGTAGAGCTTGCGGGAACGCTGTGAGCAGGAAGAGAGCTTAATCCGATTAAAAGGCCTGCTGTTATAAAAATATTTTTTAGCATGGGGAATAAATAGTTATATATATTATTTTGATTTTTACAGTTTCTTGTTCTAAGAGATTCAATATTAATGACACTGGCGGCTGCAGCCGCTTATATACTGAATTTTTTAAACCTTAAAGTGAGCCTATTTTATTACAATGTATGGCTGTTTCTAGGTTATTCGCTAAAAAAATACGACATTTTTTTCAAGATACACTTGTCATAGGTCGTGAGAGTATTAACTGTGGTAAAATCGCCACAATAAAATGTTTGAGTATGTCAAGCAATAAAAATTGGAGAAAACATCAATGGTAATCGAACCAAAAGTACGTGGCTTTATTTGTGTTACAACACATCCAACCGGCTGTGAAGCAAATATTAAACAGCAGATTGACTATGTAAAATCCCAGGGCAAGATCGCAAATGGCCCAAAGAATGTTCTGGTTATCGGAGCTTCTACAGGTTATGGTCTGGCCTCTAGAATCAGTGCTGCTTTCGGTTCAGGTGCCGCTACAATTGGTGTCTTCTTTGAAAAGGCCGGCACTGAAAAGCGTCCAGGCACCGCAGGCTGGTATAACACTGCAGCCTTTACAAAATTTGCCAAGGCTGAAGGCTTATATGCTAAAAACGTTAATGGCGATGCTTTTTCTGATGAGTGCCGTCAGAAAGTAATTGAGCTTATCAAAAAAGATCTTGGCAAAATCGATCTGGTAGTTTACTCACTGGCAGCTCCTGTAAGAAAGATGCCAAAGACTGGCGAGGTTGTGCGTTCAACCTTAAAGCCAATCGGTCAGACCTACACCTCAACTGCAATTGATACCAATAAGGACTGCATCATTGAATCATCCTTAGATCCTGCAACTCCTGAGGAAGTAGAGAATACCGTTAAGGTTATGGGCGGTCAGGACTGGGAATTATGGATTGAGGCTCTGGCAGAGGCCGGTGTTTTAGCAGAAGGCTGCAAGAGCGTAGCCTACAGCTATATCGGTACTGAAATAACCTGGCCAATCTACTGGCACGGTGCTTTAGGCAAGGCCAAGGAAGATCTGGACAGAGCAGCCAAGGCAAACCGTGAGCGCTTAGCTGCAGTCAAGGGTGATGCCCGCGTAGCAGTACTAAAGTCAGTTGTAACTCAGGCTTCATCTGCAATTCCGGTAATGCCTCTCTATATTTCCCTGGTATTCAAGGTAATGAGAGAGCAGGGCATTTATGAATCTGTAATTCAGCATATCTTCAGAATGTTCTCACAGTCTCTGTACGGCAGCAACTGCGAAATGGATAACGAAGGTCGTGTTCGCATGGATGGCTGGGAGCTGAGAGATGAAGTTCAGAACAAGTGCAAGGATCTCTGGAAGCAGGTAACTACTGAAAATCTGCGTCAGATAAGTGATTATGATGATTACAAGACCCAGTTCCTGCAGCTGTTCGGTTTTGATATAGACGGCGTTGACTACACCAAGGATGTAAGCCCGGTTGTAGAAATTCAGGATTTGGAAGACATGCTGGCTAAATAATCAGTTTCTAAACTCAAAAATCAAAGCCTCTGAAATTTTTTTACAAATCTCAGAGGCTTTTTCTTGTGTACTGACTGTACAAGCGGTTTTTGCGCTAGCCTATATGACTTCTATAGGCAGTGATGGTATTTTCCATCAGTGTGGCAATAGTCATTGGTCCAACGCCGCCTGGTACTGGAGTGATATGGGCAGCGTGCAGAGAGGCCTTTTCAAAATCCACGTCTCCGCAGAGTTTGCCGTTCTCCATACGATTGATGCCGACATCAATGACTGTTGCTCCGTCTTTAATCCAGTCGCCGTTTATGAATTTTGGTTTACCGACGGCTACTACAAGAATATCTGCCTGCTCTATCAGTCTCTTTAAATCATCAGGCTTTGTGAATTTGTGAGTAACGCTTACTGTGCAGCCTGCCAGCAGCAGTTCAAGGCACATTGGACGTCCAACAATATTAGAAGCACCTACGATTACAGAATTCAGACCCTTAAGGTTCTTACCTAGAGTCTTGTGAAGCAGTGTCATGACTCCGTGAGGAGTGCTGGCGCAGATATAAGGAACTCTTTGTGCTAGTCTTCCCATGTTATATGGGTGGAAGCCGTCCACATCCTTGTCAGAGGCGATTTTTTCGATAATTCGCGATTCGTCCAGACCGTTTGGCAGAGGGAACTGAACCAGGATGCCATCAACTTCAGGATTGCTGTTCAGCTCATCAATAAGCTTCTCAAGCTCATCCTGCGTGGTGCTGGCAGGCAGAGTGTAGCTGAAAGATCTGATCCCAACGTCTTCACAGGCCTTGTGCTTATTGCGTACATAAATCTGTGAGGCAGGATCTTCGCCTACTAAAATTACAGCAAGACCCGGAACCCGTTTACCTGACTGAACAAAAGCCTCAACTTCTTTTTTCAGATTTTCTCTTAATTCTTTTGCTATGGCTTTTCCGTCAATGATCTGAGCAGGCATGAAAGCTCTCCTATATCTAATCTACCAGTCCGCTATAGAGCATCTTTGCACTAATGATGAATAGCGTTACTGCAAAAATTCGCTTTAATGTTACCGGCTGGATGTTTTTTCCTACTTTTACTCCTAAAGGAGCGCTGAAAATTGAAACCGGCACAACACAAAGCGCCGCCAGCAAGTTTACATGACCTAGAGTTCCAATGGGAGATCCGGCTTCTGTTGCACTAGATAGGCACAAAACTATGCCACCTGGAACACAGACAAAGAGTGATACTGCTGAAGATGTACCAACTGATTTATGAGGTGGCACGCTGCAGGCGTTCAAAACTGGCACAGTCAGAGTTCCGCCGCCGATGCC
>DMTG01000254.1 GCA_003477345.1 Succinivibrionaceae bacterium
GGATGATTTCGGCAGCGGTTATTCTTCTCTCAACGTGTTAAAGGACTACGTATTTGATGTCATAAAGTTTGATATGCAGTTCCTGCAGAACTTTGGTGATGCCTCCAAGGCCAACCGTGCGCGTACAATTCTTACCTATGCGGTCAATATGGCAAAGGGCCTGCGCATTCATACCTTAACAGAAGGGGTTGAGACTCTTGAGCAGCTGGAATTTCTAAAGAGCATAGGCTGTGAAAAGGCTCAGGGCTATTTCTTCAGCAAACCGGTGCCGTTAGAAGAGGCGGTCAAGCTGCAGACAGTCTATCCTCCTGAGACAGAGGTTGATGCAGCCTACTATGACATGATGTGTCCGCTCATTCTGACAAATCTGGCAACTCTTAATGAAAAGGCCACTCTGGGTGATTCCAAAGCAATTGCAATCATAGAAAACGATCATGACAAGATAAACTATTTAAATTACAACGAAGAGTTTACCAGATTCGTTCGCAGTATCGGCATGAACGGTATCGATGATACCGACAGGTATTTTTCAGAGTACAATCTTAAACTCATAGAGCTAGGCTACAAATGCAGAAGATCTGGCAAAGAAGAGAGTCTGGACTTTGTTCTAAACGGCTACTACTGCAATATCCGTGTGCGTTTTGTGGCCCGCAATGCCAATACCCGTGCCTGCATCTACTATGCAATCTGCATGAACATTACCAATTACTCGCAGCGCCCGGTAGATGAGAAGCTAAGCCGCGTTTTATCCAATGCCACCACAGTATTTGACCGCATAGACTTAATCGATCTTGAAAAGGATTGCATCAACAGCACCTACATAAACAGCTTCAATTATGAAGGAACGATTTCCGGTCTGCATATAAGAGAGGCCTTCGAGGTCTTTGCCAATCAGAACGTGCACGATGCCGACAAAGCTGCATTCCTGGAATTTGTAGATCTGACTACACTGCCAGCCCGCCTTTCGGCCAGGAATCAGAAATTTATCGCATCGGTTTTGAGGTTCAAGAATAAAGGCAGACAGCACTCCTGGAGATCGTGCATGTTAAGGCCGATAGATCTGGATTCAAAACGACAGGTCCTTTTCTGTATTACCGCGTCAGAGCTGCTAGGCAAGATAGCAGACGATGTAAATGCATTTGAGAGCGTAGCCTATGACAGAGAGTATAAGAGTCAAAAACAGGGACATGCTGATGATGTTCTCAAAGCAGAATTAGCTGAATCCATAAAGCAGAGCGGTATCACTACGGATGATCTCTGGAATGCCATGGTTGACATGAAGTCCATAGGCCTGTTCTGGAAAGACAAGGACAGGCGCTTCCTGGGTGCCAATCCTGCCTTTATGAGATACTATAATTTTTCGTCTCTTAATGCGATCTTAGGCAAGAATGATGAAGATATGGGCTGGCATGTTGCCCCTGAGGTCTTCAAGAGCATAGAAGAGTCGGTAATTGCCGATAACAAACAGATATCAGGCCATGGCACCTGCATTGCTGACGGTACTATTCACGATATTCTGGCCTTTAAGGGACCTATTATTCATGACGGCAAAGTTGCAGGACTTATCGGTTACTTTAAAGATATTACCAAGGACACGCGTGATCTTGATGTAGTGCATAACAAGTTCGAGCTGGACAGCGAAACCGGTCTTTACAATCTGCAGGGCTTCAGATCCTCCTGCGTAAACTATGTAAACTCCTATGAGCAGAATCAGATGGACTTCCAGATAATTGCAGTCAGGATTGCAAACTATGAGAAGATCAGAGACAGGGCAGCTCCATCTTTAAGAGAGGCTTTCTCTGAATTAAAGAAGATCCTAGGCAACACCAGTTCCATCTGCAGAATCACAGAAGACTGCTTTGTAATTCTGGTACAGAATGGCAGCTTCTACGGAGTGCAGATTATAGTAAATACTATAAAGCAGAATTCTAAGACTACCTTTACCTCAAAATATGAATCCGTAACTCCATTTGATGTGGCAATAGCCCGCTCTAGCTACAGTTCCCTCAGTGAGGAACAGAAAACCAGGCTTCTGTACAAGCCTAAAGCGGTGATTGATGAGCTGAAAATATAATAATGAGCTACTATTTGTAAAATAGTATGCCTAATATAATAGAGGTGAATCTTTTATATAAGTAAGGTTATTGTTATTAATAATACTTAAATTATTATTAGAAATAATCTCTATTCCCGAAAAGTAATATTATTTTATTAAATAGTATTCCTTATCTTTATTATCTCTTTTCATAGCATCTTGCATAGATGTAGGAATGCGTCCTCTTCCAGACCAGGTTCGCTCTATTCCATTATTATCAAAGTATTTATATTTAGGGGCTACATTACTTCTGCCATCTGAATTAGTATTAATTTTAAAAGACGGATCGTTGGTGCAGAATTTTATTAGTTCTTCAACAGAAATATTATTATTCTGAAGATTATCTGCGGCTGCTTTTAACAGCTGTTTCTTTTTTTCGTTTTCTTCTCGTTCTTTTTTTAATTTTTCATGCAATTCGTTTTTTATGATTTGTATCTTATTCAAAATTGAGTCAATTACCCTTTCAGAAGAATTCTTTAATGTAGAACGCAGAAATTTTATATTGTTCAAATCTTGTAGATCCATAAATTTCTCACCGAATAAACTTATAAAAACAACTAATAACTAAGTTAATAAAAAAATCTTTGCCTTAACTATCAGAAAGTTATGTATTAGAAGAAAAAACGCGTATTTTTTTTTTTCGCATTTATGCCATTATAAGCAATAATTTTATTTATAAGCAACCTGCTAAATGTTTTTTAGCATAATAGTTTTATTTTATTAGACTGAAATATAAGACTTATTTTCTCTTTTTTTACTTAAATTTAAATACGAACAGCAGATATAAATTTTATAGTCATGCAAGCAAAGATTAGTGTCATTGTTGCTGTATTTAACGCTGAATCTACTATTGGGCGTTGTTTAGACAGTGTTTTATCTCAAACTATTAAAGGCATTGAGATTATTGTCGTAGATGACTGTTCAACAGATGACAGCAAAAAGATACTTCAAGAGTACTGCAGTAAAAATCGCTGCGTAAAGTTAATAGCTCTTGATCATAACCTAGGAGCTGGTAGCGCCAGAAATATAGGGATTAATAATTCAACTGGCGAGTATGTATCAATTCTAGACTCTGATGACTATCTTAAAAACAGCTTTGTTTTGGAAAAACTGTATAAGTTTGCCCATACCAATAATTCTGATGTAGTACAGTTTGATTATGAAGTATTCAATGAATTAACAGGGAAAAAAACAGTTATTAAAGCTTCTGCTTCAGGTAGTTTCAAAAAAAGAGATCCATCTGCTGTATGTTCACCTGATAAATGTCTATTGAATTCGTGGTGTCGGCTCTATAGAAGAGCTTTTCTTTTTAATAAAGACATTAAGTTCGGCATAGGCAATCACGGAGAAGATCATATTTTCTCTTTTAAAAGCATTTATGAGGCTGAATCAGTCAGCTATTTCCCAGAAGTCTGTTATGTATACACGGAGCGAGCCGGATCTGTGACCAACAGTAAGGATGTTGGAAATCTTCAAATATTTGAGAATATTTATTTAGTAGAAGCCTATTTATCCTCATCTAAGTTCTGGGACGCTGTAAAAAAAGGATTTTATCGCTATCGATTAAGGACTTTAAAAGCTCACTGTCTTGCCTGCCCGGAAATTTTTAGATCTGATTTTATCACCAAATCAAAAAGTTATCTTCCAAAAAATGATTTTAAAGAATTTGTAAACAGTCTGCATCGTTCTATCTGGGAATGGCTGTTTTCAGTCACAAATGTAAAGGAAAAGCACAGCGTAGTTAAGCACAAGGTACTTACCGTCTTGGGTAGGCAGTTTGTGCTTAATTCTGGCAAATCTAGAAAATAATTTATTAGGAAACAAGAGGATTGGTTTTGAGTATTTATGTATTTGATATGGATGGCACGCTAACTTTGCCGCGCAAGGTAATGTCAGAAGCTTTTGCTGAGGCATTTATTCCATGGCTGAAAAATAATCAGGCCTTTATTGCCACGGGGTCAGATCTTAAGAAAGTATTTGAGCAGCTTCCTGAAAGCGTAATGAATGCCTTTACAGGAATTTACTGTGCTATGGGAAATGACCTTTGGAGCAAAGGGGAGTTTCTGTATCACAGGGATTTCGTGCCAGAATCAGAAATGCTTGCCGATTTAGAAAATTTCAGGAAAGAGACTAAATATCCAAATCAGCTGTTTCCAAACTACATAGAAAAAAGAACCGGAGCATTAAATTTCAGTGTGCTTGGGCGTGACTGTCCCTATACGGAACGTGAACGCTATAACGCATGGGATAAAGAGAATAAGGAACGTAAGCTGATCGCAGAAAAGCTTTCTAAAAAATATCCAAAATACGACTTTTCTTTAGGTGGCTCAATTTCGATTGATATTGTTTTAAAGGGACATGGCAAAGAGCAGATAGCAAAAGACCTAAGGGAGAAGTATCCAGAGGAACACATTATTTTCTTTGGAGATAAAACAATGCCTGGTGGTAATGACTATGAGCTGGCCTCAGCATTATTAAAACTTGCGAATACAGAAGTTGTACAAGTGGATTCTCCCAATGAAGTTTTAGAACATCTAAATCTTTCTTAATAAATATTAATAAAAAGAATACTGCAAAAAGGGCAATGTCCGTTTTTTAAGACATTGATTAGGCAATAAGAATTTTTAAGGAATATTCAGGCATGAAGGCAGTAATACTTGCAGGTGGTAGCGGTAGCAGATTGTGGCCATTATCAAGAGAAGCCTATCCAAAGCAGCTGATAACAAGAGAGCATGAATACAGCATGCTGCAGCAGTCTTTTCGCAGGCTGAACAGGCTTTGCGAAGCGAAAGACATTGTCACGATTACAAATGTAAAAGTATCTCAAGATGTAAAGCTGCAGCTGAATTTGCTGGACAAAGAAAATGTAGTACTTGGTGAACCTTTGGCAAGAAATACTGCTCCTGCAGTTGCTTGTGCGCTTGAATATCTAAAAAAGCGCCCGTTTTCTTCTGATGATGTTGTGCTGATTGTTCCTTCTGATCACTATATTAAAAGTCCACGCGGATTCTTTAAGGCAGTAAAAAAAGCGCAAAAGCTCGCTGAAGAGGGCTATATCGTCACTTTTGGTATTAAACCAACCTATCCAGAAACCGGATATGGATACGTCAAGACGGCATCAGTAAAAGATGGCGGCTTTATCGTAGATTCATTTGTTGAGAAACCTGATTTAGAAACAGCTAATGCATATCTAGCCAGTGGAAACTACTACTGGAACGGGGGTATGTTTATGGGGAAGATTTCAGTAATTCTTGGCGAATATGAAAAACTGTGCCCTGAAATATTCAATTTGCTAAGTAGCATAGATTTTTCAAAGGCAAACAATAAGATTCCTTTTGAACCATATGAAAGTATGCCGTCAATATCTATTGATTATGCAATTATGGAAAAATCAGAGAAAATTTCTCTTGTGGAATTGAAAGCCGGCTGGTCAGACTTAGGATCCTGGAAATCTATATATGATGCTGCCCATAAAGATCCAAATGGTAATGTTCTTTCTGGAAAAGTAATCACTAACAATATAAGTAATTCTCTAATCTATTCTCAAAAGGAAGTTGTTGCAGCATCTGATCTTCAGGACTTAATTTTAGTAGAAACAGAAGATGCCATAATGGCCTGCAGGCTTTCAGAATCTCAGCATGTAAAGCAGTTATACGAAAAGCTAAAAGAAAAGCAGAGTGACACTGTTAAACTTCATAAGACTGTTTTCAGACCATGGGGATATTACACTAATCTCAATGAAGGCGATGGTTATTTAACTAAAGTTATTTGTGTAATGCCTCATCAGAAATTATCAATTCAATCTCATAACCATCGTTCGGAACACTGGGTTGTCCTAGAAGGAAAAGCATTGGTCATTAAAGATGATCATGAATACTTCGTTTATCCAGGAGAAAGTATTGATATTCCACTGCAATCTAAGCATTCTCTACAGAATCCTTATGACACAGAATTAAAAGTTATCGAAGTTCAGAAAGGTGACTACATAGCTGAAGACGACATTGTCCGCTATGAAGATATTTATGGCAGAGTTTAGTAGTAACAGGACTATTTATATTCATAAGACTATTCAGAGATCCATTGTAAGGAAAGGTGTATGAATTCATCACCTACGAAAAATGAATTTTTCAAAGAAAAATTATGTTGTGTTAAAGCAGTCTTGCGCAAAAGTTATGGTAGTTATGCATTAGATTTCAACATCTAATTTCTCATATGTTGTTTTGTATCAGTTAAATAAGCATGTTGCTTTCGAAAACCAATAAAGTTGATGTTTTGGGAAAACAGGAGCTGTTGCAAGTAATTTAAATCAGATTGCAATAGTCTTTGTATTTAATCAAATTAATTAAATTTTATATTGAGGAATTCTTATGAAAAAAGCTTTAATAACAGGAATTACTGGGCAAGATGGTTCTTATTTAGCAGAA
>DMTG01000052.1 GCA_003477345.1 Succinivibrionaceae bacterium
ATTTATCTCGTCAATGCTGATTGCATAAGCTGTTGCAGTGCCATCATCTCCTACCTTGTACACAAAGGTTTTATCCTGCAGCTCATAAGTTGCAGTCTGAGGAATTACAATCTGGTCTTCAATTTCTACAGGGATAATAATGGTTCCGGAACCACCGCTTGCCAGCAGACGGTTTGGATTGTCAAAAACAGCTCTGCAGGTAATTGCGCCAGTGGTCGAGTCAACTATACCGCTGATAGCATCGATTCTGCCTTCTTCATCATAGGTAAGTCCGTCAACAAGACGAAGCTTGACCTTAGGCATTTCACTGAGGGCACTGCTGCCTGAACCTTTATAATATCTGGCAAATTTAAGATAAGCGTCTTCACTAATGGAGAAATAGGCGTAAATCTGGCTGTTGTCAGATACAGTGACCAGATTGGTGCTGTTTGCATTTACCAGAGCACCAACTAGAGTATTGGTCATGCCGCAGACGCCGTCTACCGGGCTTCTTACTTCGGTATTATCAAGATCTTCCTTGGCTTTTTTAAGATTTGCCTTGGCTTCATTCAAGGCGGCTACAGCTGCATCGTAACTGTACTGAGAGCTCTGAGCATCATATTTAGAAACCGCTTTCTGCTGAACAAGTGCAGCTCTGCTGTCTCGCGTCAGCTTGGCAGTGTTGAGGTTGGCTTCTGCAGAGGCTACTGCAGCTAGTGCCTTTTCGTAGGCAGCCTGATACTGTACTTTGTTGATAATAAACAGTAACTGGCCTTTCTTTACAGGCTGTCCTTCAACCATGTAAATATCTGTTATAGTGCCAGAAACCTGCGGCACAATATCAACCACGCTTATACCTTTCATGGTAGCGGAAAATTCAGGATAAAAGGTAACCTCTCCTTTTTTAGCTACCATAACAGGGTATTTCTGAGGGACAAGAGCCTGAGCTTCTGTATTATTTGCTTTCTGACTGCATCCGGCTAGAAATCCGGTACCAAGAACAATAAGACATGCTGATGACAACATCAGAAAATGTGATTTTTTCATAAGATATTCTCTATGTCTGTTAAATGGGATCTTATTTCATATTACACATTTTTTGTTTTGATTTTTATATATATGAGAGCGTTTTTTTTAGTTGGTCACAATAAAATACAAGCGATCTATTCAGCAGGCGAGAGAATTCTGAATAGACCGTACGAGGAGAGGAACTTCGTCTATGGCTTGAGGTCGTTCCCTGACGCTCTTAGCTTAGTTCAATGATATCAGTCAGACGAATCATTAATTGTTAACCAATGCACGTTTTGAACTAATCAAATGATACTTTTTAATCAACAAAAACCGTTTATTATTCAATAGGATTATATATAAAACGGCTTATATTTCAGCATCACATTAATTCTTCTAACGTCATATAAAAAATCTCTTTTACCTGTTCAAGATTCTTTATGGACGCATGTTCATCAACCTGATGAATTGTAGTAGTCATTACACCAAACTCGACCGTCTGTGCACCAAGCGGGGCAATAAATCTGCCGTCAGAAGTACCGCCCTTGGTAGCAAAGGCAGGTTTTCTGCCAAGTACCTTTGTAACTGAATCACTAAGAGTACTCATGAGCTCACCGCCTTTAGTTAAAAAAGGCAGTCCGTCAACCTGCCAGGTAAGTTCACAGTCAAGCTTCAGGGATTCTATGATCTTTTTGACATGTGCCTCTATTGATTCCTTGCTCTGCAGATCGTTATAACGCCAGTTGCAGCGCAGATAGCAGCTGCCAGGAACTACATTGTCAGCTCCAGTACCGCATTTGATATTGGATACCTGAAAAGAAGTTGGCGTGAAGTATTCAGAACCGTTGTCGATAGGATTTTCAACCATGACATTTATAAAACGGGCTGCCTTGTGAGCGGCATTGTCACAGTATTCAGGCTGTCCCACGTGGCCCTGCTTGCCTTTGACTATGATGGTTGCATTAAGATCGCCTCTGTGGCCGTTTTTGATAAAATCACCAAAAAACTCATCACAAGACGGCTCTCCTACAATACAGTAATCAGGGATCAGCTGCCTGTTTTTCATGTATTCGACAACAAATGGCACTCCGCCTTTAGCATCGCCTTCCTCATTTGAGGTAATCAGCAGTCCAATGGTTCCTTTATGATTAGGATGTGCCTTGACGAATTCAATCATGGCTATAACCATGGCGGCATCTCCGCCTTTCATGTCAGCACTGCCTCTTCCGTAAAGGCATGGCTCTCCATTCATATCAAAGATATCACCGCAGAAGGGATCATGCTGCCATTTTGATGGATCACCTGTCGGTACTACATCTGTATGTCCTAGAAACAGCAGAAACGGAGAGCCTGTACCGTGGGTTGCCAGAAGATTTGTGGTTCCGGCTTCTTCAAGAGTACAGCAGGTAAAATCCGCCTTTTTTAAAAGATCACTGATTAATTTCTGACAGCCATTGTCGTCTGGAGTGACGGAAGGAATTCTGACAAGAGTCTGCGCTAATTTTAAAGTTGGTGTAACTTCCATATTTTTCCTACGAATTTCTGCTTATAGCTATATCTAAATCTAGTATTGTGCTATCCTTTAGACAGTTAACCTGAGTTATTAAAATGCAGCTAAACACTTTATTTTCAATAAATAACCTAAAAACATATTTTCAGTACCCATTAAGGGCTCTGATTTCTCGCTCGTTTTATTTTCATATTCTATTCCGTCAGCGCGGGCTTGGCTTCTTTTATCTGCTTTGTATCAGCATAGTGCTGTCAGTACCGGCCTCTTATCAGGTAGCAGGGATTTTAAAATATTTTCGCGGTCTGGAGATTTCCAGTCTGGTAAGTCAGATACCGGCAAGCTATCTTAATTCCCAGGGGCTGCTGTCGCCAAATGACAATCCAGAAAACTTCAAGATCCTGAGAAATTCCAAGAATCAGCCGGCTATTGTGTATAACACAGAAAACCGCACGCTGTCTGATGATGCACTGGCAGCTCCGATAGAGTTGAAATCTGACGCGTTTATTATAAAGTCAGCCAAGGGTGTTTCATCCATACCTTATATTGCG
>DMTG01000102.1 GCA_003477345.1 Succinivibrionaceae bacterium
CCACGAGAGCAGGCTCTGCATGGCATTTGAGGCGGCTTCGCTTTTAGCACTGGAAACAGCCTCTTCTGCCATAGCAGCATCTGTAATAAGACCTGCCCAAAGCAGAAATACTATTTCCGATTTGAAAATTCCGAGCCCTTTCATGTATACCTGCTAATTTCGGAGAACCAAAGTTTATTTCAGCTTCTTGATGCGTTCTACCTGACTTATAACATCTGTAAGTCTGATACCGAACTTATCGTTAACCACCACAACCTCTCCATGGGCAATCAGAGTTCCGTTTACCAGCACATCCAAAGGTTCTCCTGCCAGACGCTCAAGCTCAATTACCGAGCCCTGATTGAGCTGCAGTAGATTTCTTATGCTGATTTTTGCATGACCAACTTCCATGGTAATAGTTACCGGAATATCTAAAATAGAATCCAGCTTCTTGCGCTCTTCCCTCGATAACGGAGGAGGGGCACCAGTACTGCCGCTGTCAAACTCTTCCAAATCTGGAGAATCTGAAGCACCGCCACTGTCACTGCCTTCCTGAGCATTTAACGCAGCTGCCCACTCATCAGCTAATTTTGAATCTTCTTCTGACATATTCTATAGCTCCATGCTAATCGTCATCATATTCTTCTTTTTCATCATCCTCTCCAAGATTGATGCCATTCCCCTTAACAAAGGTGATTTCAGTCTTCATGGACTGAGGACGTTCAAGAACTTTGGTTATTTTTACGGCAAGCTTTTCTTTGGTTCTGCCGAGCTTGGCATGATAGCTTGGGAGTTCCTCCACATACAGCAGCAGATTTTCAGGAATGTCTACATTCAGAACATCTCCTGGCTTGAAATTCATAATGTCTCTTAAGGACACCTCTGCATCCAGAAGCTTGGCTCTCACGTCCACATTAACATCCATTACCTCTTCTCGAAGAGCCTTGTTCCAGCGGACATCAGTATCCCCCTTGTCACTCTGCACACCGGCGTCTAAGAGCTCTCGTATTGGCTCAATCATGGAATAAGGGAAACAGACATGCAGATCTCCGCCGCCGCCATCCAGATCGATGTGGAATTTGTTAACCACCAGCACTTCGCTAGGACTTACTATATTGGCCATCGAAGGGTTAACTTCGTGGTCGAGAAACTCAAATTCGACGTCCATTACCGGAGCCCAGGCTTCTTTATAATCTTCAAAGACTATTTTTAAAAGCTTCTGAATGATACGGCGCTCGGTAGGAGTAAATTCACGACCTTCAATCTTGGTTCTGAAACGGCCTTCACCGCCAAAGAAGTTTTCCACCAGGATGAATACGAGTCTGGCCTCGAGAGTGATCAGTGCAGTGCCTTTCAGCGGTCTGAAACGCACCATGTTCAGGGAGGTAGGCACATAAAGAGTCTGGGTATATTCGCCAAACTTCATCATGTTTACGCCGTTCCAGGTAACCTCAGCGCTGTGTCGCATCATATTGAAAAGACTGATGCGCATATGTCTGGCAAAACGCTCATCGACAAGCTCCAGCGTAGGCATTCTTCCTCTGACTATGCGTTCCTGAGAACCAAAGTCAAAGGATTTTATTCCACCTTCGTCCTGCGGTTTTTCGGGTTCTACATCATCAGAACCATGCAGCAGAGCATCAATCTCATCCTGCGACAGAAATTCCGTCATAACCTTCTAACAGAAGCATCTTTCGATCTGTGACTAAAAGATACCCTGTCCTCCTTAATTTATATATCCAGGCTTTAATATTCTGCTATTAAAAACCTAATTAATACTGTCTTACTGCAGCTGCTACTGCATTACAAAACCTGTAAACAACACCTGTTCCACTACAGGATTCTTGGCAACCTCTGACATTTTTGCGCGAGTCAGATCCAAAAGCACATTTTTAAGTCTTTCCCTTCCGCTCGGTCTTAATAAAGCATCATAGTTCTGATTTGCCAGCGCATTGAATATGGTTGAATTGAGCATCATCAGATGCTGCTTGGCAAGAGCCTCATTCTCTTCACCGGCGACCATCAGCACAATTTCTACCTGTGCGGTATGCTGACGCTTGCTGCCCGATAAGTTGAAGGTAAAAGGCTTGTCAAACTTAACAAAAATATCGCGGGTTCTGGCTGCCTGCTCGGCCTCCTTCTCAGCAACCTTGGCGGCAATCTCTTCTGGGGTTGGGCCCTTGACTTCAAAAGGAGGCAGTTTCATGAAATAGGCGACGCCGAAATAGCCGCCTACGGCAACTATAATTAATAATAATAAACCTATTATCAGTAAAAGCAGACCTTTTCCCTTTTTAGGGGTTTCAAGATCGTCTCCGCCCTCGTCTTTCTTCTTCGCCATAAAATACTTCCTTATCTTTATTTATTGTAAGATTATCACACTTATGTTTTTTTATTACTTTGATTTATTAGCATAAATCGTGCTTTTTAACTAGCTTCACAAATTTGCTGTCAGTTTACTTTATAAATGACGCTGATAAGCACTCTAAGGTTTGCTCTCTACCTGGTCTTTGGTAAATTTTAAAGCTGCCAGATAATTTGTTGTTTTATTATGCAATTATTAGACCACTTACACTTTATATACAAAAATGCTCTTATTTTCAATTAGTTATTAAAATCCAATTTACTCATAACTGTTTTTCGTTTTACATGCCGTCAATTTTTTTACGGAATATTTATGGCTATCTTGGTATTTGTGGAAGCCGAAAATATCAGAATTATGCCGGCTAACGCCAAAAAGGTTGTAAAATAAAGTAAATAATTATATTGTGTGTTTTGTACCTTTGTTTTGCCTAAGACAAGGCTTATTAAAATAATAATTGGGAACACCTGTGGTGTTCTGTAAAACATAAGATTTTTATACTTATCAGGGAGGACGGCGGATATAACAAATTTTCGCCTACATTTAATTTATGACTAATATAAAAAAACTGGTAGCATGCTTTGCCCTTTCCCTCGCTTGTTCAGGCTGCCTTTCCGTTTCTGCCTACGCTGCTGAAAATAAAGATATTCCAAATCCTTTCGCAGATCTCAAAAACAATTCAGCAAATCCAGGAGATCCTAACGCGCCGAGCGTTGCTCCCATGGTAATTCCTGCACCTCCTGAGGTTGATGCTACCTCCTGGGTGCTTATGGACTACGATACTGGTAGAGTAATCACCGAGCATCAGGCACATCAGAAAATCTGGCCAGCCTCTTTAACCAAGATGATGACCTCCTACGTTATCGGAACTGAAATCAAAGCCGGTCGTCTGCATATGGATGACAACGTAGAAATTCCTCTCGATGCCTGGTCTAAAAACTACAGCGACTCATCTAAGATGTTCATCGAGGTAGGTAAAACCATTAAGGTTGGCGATCTGGTAAGAGGAATTATTATTCAGTCAGGCAATGATGCATGTGTTGCCATGGCAATTCACCTCGCCGGAACAGAGCAGGGTTTTGTGGGAGTAATGAACAAGTACTGCGAGCAGCTTGGACTTAAGGAAACTCATTTCTCCAATGTTCACGGTCTGTACGACGATAACAATTATTCCACAGCCTATGACATGTCTTTATTAGGACGTGCTCTGATAAAAGATCTGCCAGAAGAGTATTCAATCTACAGCCAGAAGGATTTCACCTTCAACGGCATCAAGCAGCATAACCGCAACCAGCTGCTCTGGGACAAGACTCTCAATGTAGACGGTATCAAAACCGGACACCTCTCTCAGATTGGCTATAATCTGGTGGCAAGTGCCACAGAAGGTCCTCAGCGCATGATTGCAACAGTTATCGGCGCCAAATCCGAAAAAGGCAGAGCGCAGGCCTGCAGATCTCTGCTCATATACGGATTTAGATATTTTGAAGCCTACACTCCTCTCAAAGCCGGCAAAACCATTCTCTCACGCGCGGTTCGCATGGGAGAGAAGGACTCTGTAGATCTGGTACTGCCAGAAGATCTGAAACTGCTGATCCCTCGTGGCAGACAGAATCAGATTACCATTAACTACAAGCTCAAGCATTCTGTATTCAAGGCTCCTATAGCCAAAGGCGAAAATCTTGGCCACATAGAAGTAAAAATTGAAGGACGCCCATATGCAACAGCTACTTTAGTATCAGCTGAGGATATCAAGGAAGGCGGGTTCTTCAGTAAGACCTGGGATCAGATAATCTCATTCTTCACCGATGATGATGAAGCTACGGACGCAGAGAACACTGATAATCAGGCAAATGCGGGATAAAGCAATGTCCGATATTTATGCAAATTTAAAGAAGCTTATAAAGTTTCCATCGGTCATTTCCTTCCGCGTCATAGTTGACGCGGAAGCGCCTGATGCTATTGCAGAAGTCAAAAAGGCTGTTGAAGAGATTGAGCACAGCGGAGTAATGGAAATTACCGAACCTCCTCGCAGGTCGCGCAACGGTACCTATATTTCATATACACTGCCTGTTAAAGTCACTTCTGCTAAAAATCTTGAAGCAATCTACAAGATAATAAGCATGATCCCTAGTGTAAAACACGTTATATAAGGATAACCAGTGAAACAATTTGACGACGAGAGCGGCCTGTTTTTCAAAATGGACCTTCTGCATTTTATAAAGATCCTCGCTTATATATGCTCTCTTGGTGTTGTCCTGTTCGCCCTGTTTCTTATGCTGGCACTTTTTAAAGTATCCAGCTTCTCTTTTCATACCTACGACAGCTACCAGAAAATCCCGCATAACAAGGTAGGCCTGCTGCTGGGAACTTCGCCTAATGTTTCTCCAGGTCAGGACAACCAGTTCTTTACCTTCAGAATCATGGCAGTGTCGGAGCTCTTCAAAGCAAAAAAAATTGACTATATACTGGTATCTGGCGATAACAGGCATATATCCTACAACGAGCCTAGAATGATGTTTCGTGCTCTTGTGAAGGCAGGAGTGCCAGCAGATCGCATTGTCATGGATTTTGCTGGTTTCAGTACACTGGACAGCGTGATCAGAGCATCCAAAGTATTCATGCTCAGTGATGTTACTATCATCTCGCAGTCCTTTCATAATGAAAGAGCTCTTTTCATGGCCAGCAAATACGGTCTCAACGCGGTAGGCTATAACGCAAAAGAGCCTACCTCTGGATGGGGGGTTTTCAAAGTAAAAATCCGCGAGCTGTTTGCCAGAATCAAATGTGTACTGGATATTTATTTCCTCGATACCCAGCCCCATTTTCTAGGCGAGCCGATTGCCATTGCCAATAATCCTTTGCCTAAAAAACCTTCGAACAAACCTAAATGGCCAACGTCAAAACCCAAAGTTCCTGGCTCCAGCGTATCTGGACTTAATAAAGACAGAGAACTGGAAAAATTCCTGGCTATTGCTAAAAAGCCTAGCGATTCTGCCAAAGAACTTAAAGCAAATGCTGAAATGCTGCGTTTAATGCAGGAGGAAAACGCTCACATGCAGGAAGCTATATCCCATGTTGCAACTGACCTTCAGGGAGAGATTTTAAAGGACGCACAGCAGAAAGCAATTGAAGACGCCAGTGAACTTGCTGCGGATAGTCTGAACTCGGGAGAAGCTACCTACATAGATCCTAGTATTCAGACAGAAGATGCTCTTGAGAATACCGCTGCTGAAGACGTTCAGCAGTAGTAGCTGATCATAATATGCCCCCATTATTGATCGCAGGATTGATAACGGGGTTTTTAAGTTTAACGAAGGCCAACCTTTCTATACTGCAAAAACAAAAAACCCTCAGATTACTGAGGGTCTTATCATATTCCCATTTAATTTAATGGGCTTCTGCAAAGGTTAATTAGGCTGCTACAACTGCAAGCTTAATTACTGCCTTTACGTCAGGATGTAACTGAAGGTTGATGTCATATTCGCCAACAGAACGAATTACGCCGTCTGGAAGACGTACTTCACTCTTGTGCAGCTCTACACCAGCTTTGGTAAGAGCATCAGCAATATCACGAGTACCAACAGAACCAAAGAGTTTGCCTTCGTCACCAGCAGTTGCTGAAATGGTAACAGTACCGATTTCTGCAATCTTGCTTGCACGATCCTGAGCTTCTTTCAGCTCAGCTGCAATCTTAGCCTCAAGTTCAGCTCTCTGAGCTTCGAACTTTTCAACATTTTCTTTGGTTGCCATTACAGCTTTTTTGTTAGGGATAAGAAAGTTACGGGCAAAACCATTCTTAACTTTAACCTTATCACCCAGGCCACCTAAACGGCCGATTTTATCTAACAGAATAACTTCCATTATGCACTTCCTAATATCAGCTAATTAACGGCTCTGCAAATCGGTGTATGGCAGTAAAGCCAGATAACGAGCACGCTTGATTGCAGTTGCTAACTGACGCTGATACTTTGCGCTAGTACCGGTAATACGGCTAGGAACAATCTTGCCAGATTCGGTAACATAATTCTTCAGCAGAGCAACGTCTTTGTAGTCGATCTCAGAGATGCCTTCAGCGGCAAAACGGTTGAACTTACGACGGTGGAAATAATGAGCCATGATTGTTCTCCTTATTACTCAGCATCCTGAACAGAATCTTCTACAGAACCATCTTCTTCATCTGCATCGATCTGTTTAGCCATTGAGGTAACATCATCACGTGTACGACGGTCTTCACGGCTCTTAACCATTGGAGACTGTTCAGTAACAGGACCTGAAGTACGGATCACCAGGTTACGGATAACGGCATCATTGAAACGGAAGTTGTTTTCGATAGAATCGATTACTTCCTGCTCTGCCTCTACGTTCATAAGAACATAGTGGGCTTTGTGCTGCTT
>DMTG01000222.1 GCA_003477345.1 Succinivibrionaceae bacterium
AACAATGCAAAACTGTTTTTCGAAGGCGCAATGGAGGTATTAAAGCCATATCTGGATGAAGGCAGACTGATCTGTGCCTCCGGAGAGACGAAATTTGAACAGGTTTCAACAGAAAAATGGAATTTTGAAAATGCAGCAAAACGTCTTGATAGAATTATTAATCAGTACTACCTGCCGGAAGGCGGCAAGCATAAACTAGATGCTGTTTACTGTTCTTCAGACGGCCTTGCTAAAGGCGCCATTTTAGCCTGTGATAATAATCGTTTCCCTATAGACAGATTCCCTGTAATAACCAGTCAGGACTGCTCTAAGCCAATTATTGACAAAATGATTGAAGGGAAAATCGATATGTCGATTTTGAAAAATCCTAATATCCTTGCCGAGCAGACTGTTGAAATGTGCAGGCAGATTCTCTCTGGTTCAGAAGTTGAGGTAAATGACCACTCCTATAACAATGGAAAAATGACTGTTGATACCTATCTATGCGAGCCTAGGCTGGTAACCAGAGACAAATGGCAGAACATTCTTATTGATGAGCTGAAAATCTATAAGCCGGAAGATTTTGAAAATACCAAATCAGGTCAATAACACAATCTGATATCCATGCAGCTCTTCGGTTTTAGGCTGATTGAGCTGCATAATTTTTTTGTGCATCCCAAAGACAGCTCTCTTTTTTCAACGATTATTCGAATCTATAACTATTCTGATAGGAATATTTTTTGGAGAAAGTTAACAGATCGATGATAATTTGTAATTAATAGTAATTGCAGGTAATGCCTTTTACTGCCAATTATTGATAGAATACAATAAAAGGACATTAGAGGAGTATTACTGTGTCTGTTTTTAACTTCAAGGTTTTAGGCTGCATTATGGCAGCAACGGTTCTATCTTCACAGGCAGCACTGGCTGCTGTAAAGGTAGGTATTACAATGCCTACTCAGAATGTCGAGCGCTGGTATCTGGAAGGTCCTCTTCTGTCTGAAAAGTTAAAAGCTGCAGGCTATGAACCAAGCCTGTATTATGGTGGAGATGCGGATGTGGCACTGCAGGTCAGTCAGGTGCATCGAATGATCTCCGAAGGCTGTTCAGTTCTGGTTATTGCTCCTATTGATGGTAATTCTTTTAAAGAAGCCCTGAAAGAGGCAAAAGCCAAGACTATTCCTGTTATTTCCTACGACAGACTGATTATGAATTCAGATGCTGTTACTTACTATGCTACTTTTGATAATCAGGAAGTAGGACGTCTTCAGGCACAGTATCTGGTTGACTCTCTGCATCTTGCAAGTGGCAATAATGTCAATCTCGAGCTTTTTGCAGGCTCTTCAGATGACAACAATGCTCATTTCTTCTGGAATGGATCCATGGAAGTCCTGGGACCATATATAGCTTCAGGTCAGATTCATATAAAATCCGGCAATTTAAAGGAAGAGGTCTGTGCAATTCCCGGCTGGAGTGAAGATGAATCGCTAAAACGTACTGATGGCTTAATTGAACAGTACAATTATGTCCCTGGCGGTACAAAACTGCATGGAGTATTATGTCCTGCTGACGTCATCACGGGTGGTGTAATTCAGGCCTTTGTAAAGGCTGGTTTTGAATCTCAGAATATACCTGTGATCACCGGACAGGACTGCGATAAGACAGGAGTTACCAATATGTTAAAAGGACTGCAGTCAATGTCTATTTTCAAAGACACCCGCGTATTGGCAGACCGAGTTGTCAAAATGGTGGATTCAATCGCCAAACATGAAGAGGTTGAAATAAATGATACTACCACGTATGACAACGGTGCTATAGTTCCTAAGACCTATCTGTGTAAACCTACAGTGGTTACAGGTAGGAATTTAAAGGAAGTCTTATTTGACTCCGGATACTATAAAGAGTCAGATTTTCAGCTGTAAGAAAAAAGATTAACTAAAAAATTCCGTTGAGTTTAGAGTCCAACGGAATTTTTTTTACATAAAAACGCAATCATTAGCAGTTATATTAAGTGAGTTCAAATTGTTCACATTAGATGAAAAGAGCCTGAAAGAGAACATACAGATCTGTGTAGATAAGGCAAGACAGGCAAATCCATTAGTTCCTTCCATTACCAATACTGTTACAGTTAATTTCGTTGCAAATGCTCAGCTGGCAGTCGGAGGTTCTGCTGCGATGATCTATCTGCCGGATGAAGCCGATAACATTGCAAGAATCTGCAGCTCTTTCTATATAAACATGGGTACTCTGCTTCCAGTATATGCTGAAACTCTGCCTAGAGTTATCAGAGTGCTTAAGGCATGCCATAAATCCTGGGTACTTGATCCTGTAGGAATAGGCATGGGGGCTTTGAGAGAACAGCTGCTGCTTGCCATGAAAGAGTGTCCTCCTACAATTGTAAGAGGAAACGCCTCCGAGATAATAGCTCTTGCCAATATCTGGGGAATAAACAGCGGTGATCAGCATTCAGGCGTAAGAGGAGTTGACTCTACTGACAGTGTTGCTTCTGCCAGAGGCGCTGCTGTTGCTATAGCTAGTTTCATCAAAGGAGCGGTTTCGGTATCCGGTGAAGAGGATCTGATAACAGATGGTGAAAATGTCGTAATATCCCAGGGCGGTTCTGCCATGTGCTGTAAAGTTACAGGCTGCGGCTGCTCTCTTGGCGGAGTTACGGCTGTATATGCAGGGCTTGCCGATCCTTTAATCGCTGGAGTTGCGGCAAGCGCGATCTATAACGAAGCATCCTCCTATGCAGAGAAAAACTGCCGGGGTACTGGCAGCTTCCAGGTGGAGTTTCTGGACAGACTTTATAATCTAAAAGGCACTGAAGTTGCACAAAACAGGCTTAGAATAGAGAGAGCATAATATGGCCGCAATTAGAGAATTACTGGATATTTCTGCCTATCTCGTAGTAGGACCTGAGAATACCTTAAACCGTCCGGTTGCTGATATTGTAAAGGCAGCGGTAACAGCCGGCTTTACCTGTGTTCAGATTCGATCAAAAACTGCTTCAGCAAGAGAAATGATTGAATTGTGCAGAAAGTCTTCTGAGGTAATTTCTGCGCTTAATAAATCCGATACAGTTGCACTTCTGGTTGATGACAGGCTGGATGTTGTTCTGGCCGCCAGAGAGCAGGGGATAAAAGTTGACGGCATCCATGTTGGTCAGACAGATATTCCTGTGCACGTCTGCAGAAAGTATCTTGGCGAGGATTCTATAGTGGGACTGTCGGCAAGAACCGATGAGCTTATAGACTATGTTAAAAATACCGATGTCAGCGATATAGACTATTTTGGCGCCGGCCCACTGCATGAAACAGCAACCAAGCCAGACTGTGGCATGGATGATCAGGGAAGGGTGATCACAAGAAGTTTCTCGGAGCTCCAGGAACTGCACAGAATAAGCAGGGTTCCCGTGGTTGTCGGCGGAGGAGTCAAGGCTGTAGATCTGCCAGAACTAAAGAAAACCGGAGTTGAAGGCTTTTTTGTAGTGTCAGCAGTGGCGTCGGCTGCAGATCCTCACCTTGAAGCTGACAGACTTGTTAATATCTGGAAGAATTCTCAGGTGTAATTCTTTGAAACAGAAGTTAATAGCCGCCGAGCTCAAAGCCAATTTTTATAAAGAATATAAAAATAACCGTCAGCATGATGATTCTGGCACCTTTGAGCCCTTTTTTATCAAAGAACTTGGTGCCTAAATAGTTGCCAAGGACACTGAAAATTCCTGCTACCAGGCCTAGCAGTAAGTACCCTTCGCCGTGATAGAGAAATACTGCCAGCGAAGCTATATTGGTGGCAAGATTGATAACTTTAGAGGTGCCGTTGGCCGTTGACAGCTTCAGCCCGTCAAAGATTATTAGAAGCACTATAAGAAAAGTTCCTGTGCCGGGGCCGACAAGTCCGTCGTAAATGCCAATGCTGAAGCTTACCAGAGCCCCTAAAATATGCCTTTTTACAGGTGGTATATAACGGCTGTTTTTTTCTGAATTTTTAAGTGACTTGCTGAAAAAAAGCAGAAAAGCGACTACTGGCAGAACAAACAGCATGCAGATCTTGATTAGGTTCTGATCGATGCATAGGACCAGCTGGGTTCCGAGAACCGAGCCTAAGCCTGCGAAAATCAGACAGAATAATGAGAAAGGGATATTGATATAGCCTTCTTTGAAATATCTGAAGGTCGCTGTAAAAGTACCCAAGGCTGCGCTCATTTTGTTGGTGCCAAGCGCCAGATGAGGGGGAACTCCTGCAATAAAATAGGCAGGCAGCGATATCAGACCGCCGCCTCCGGCAATTCCGTCAATAAAGCCGGCAAGACCAACCAGAGGACATACAATAATAAAGGTTAATAAATCAAATTCCATGTTTTGCCTAACTTCTGGTAAATTCTCACAGAGCCATTTTATATCTTATGATGAGCATAGAGAGATTGTTTCTTTTAAAAAAAAGACTATGAGAATGGTAAACATTACAATTCTAGCACCCTATAATCCTTTCTTTACAAAAAATCGAGTTCCCAGATAATTGCCTATAATGCAGCAGCCCCCTGCCATAAACGCCAGTGCCCAGAGAGTATAGCCATTCATGGCAAATATAACAAGCGCCGATATGGCAGTAGAAAAATTGATGACTTTGGCGTTGCCGTTGGCCTGCTGGATGGACATTCCTGAAAGGAACACCAGTATCATTATGAGGAAGGTTCCAGCTCCAGGACCAATAAGCCCGTCATAGAATCCCATGAATAGGCTGCACAGACAGGCCATCATAATTCTTTTTTTGTAAGGCATCTTCCTGGAATGATGATCCGAATTTTTAAAAGTCTTGCTTACAAACATCATCATGGCAGAGATAGGAATGGCAAAGAGCAGTACTATGGTAACTACTGTATCATTGAGAGCAAGATTGCATCTGGCGCCAAGACTGGCTCCTGCTATGCAGAAGGGAATACAGCACGCTATCAGTCTGAAGTCGATATAGCCTAGTTTATGGTATCTGTATATCGACATTACCTTTCCTAAAGAGGAAACCAGCTTGTTGGTGCCTAAGGCATAGTGAACCGGAACACCGGCAAGCAGAAAAGCAGGCAGTCCTATGAGACCGCCTCCTCCTGCAATAGAGTCTACAAAGCCTCCTACTGCTGAAAGAATACATATGAAGGCAGTAGCGGCAAAATCCAGTTCCATTTTGAACTCTTGTTTTATCAGTTGACAGCTCCCATGGCTGAAG
>DMTG01000068.1 GCA_003477345.1 Succinivibrionaceae bacterium
GTAATGCTGTTAGCCTTGCTGTTTGTGGGAATGAACGGCTCCTATTACATTCACGCAATTTACAACCTGCCTAATGAGACTTTGATTGAGTGGCTGCAGTCTCTGGCGCTGCTTATAACCATTGTAATTTTCGTACTTATGTACAGAAAGCTTGAAGATGAGCGCTCAGGCCTGGCCTTAATCGCAGGCTTTTTCGGCTCCATGTTTTTCAGAGAACAGGATGTTTATCTTAATACTGAAACCTTCCCTGGCTGGGAAATCTGCGCCCTGTTTGTTTTGGCAGCGGTATTCTATATTGTATACAGGCGCGGTATTGGAGAGGCGGTACACGGTCTTGCAAAGTTTGTCTCGTCAGGCGCTTTCCCTTTAATGGCGGCAGGCATTGCTATGCTGCTGGTATATTCAAGACTGTATGGTTCAGGCTATCTGTGGAGCAATATCATTATTGACACAAACGATGAGATGCACGAACTTCTGCACAAGGCCAAGAGAATGTCAGAAGAAAGTACCGAGCTTTTAGGCTATGTGCTGATGATGCTCTCGGCCTTCTTCTACAGATATCTGAGAAGAGAAGACATAAAAAAGCTTAAAAGTAATAAGAAAAATCCTTAAGTTTCAGCAAAACCACGTTGTCAGCAGCGTGGTTTTTTTATAGCTGCAGTCTAGAGCGCTGCCTGATTTGCAAGCTCTTGAGCGGACTCTTCATAAAGCGCGGTTCTGTCATATACTGCAGCACTGTCATAAGCTTTCTTTTTCTGATGTGAAGCATTCTGATTTTTAGTACTGCAGCTGCGGTATTCGCTAGGTGACATGCCTTTGAAGCTTTTGAAGCTCTTTGCAAAGTAGCAGGGATCTTTAAAACCGCAGGAGTAGGCAATTTCATTTATGCTCTCGCTTTCTGTCACAAGTCTGATGGCAGCGCACTCGAGTCTGAAGCGGTTTAGGTATTCAACAGGTCTGCGCCCGGTGATCTTTTTAAAGAACCGGCAGAAATACTTTGGACTGAGATCCATGGTATCGGCCATTTCCTCAAGCGTGATCTCTCTGCTGAAGTTATCGTACATGTAACGGAACAGCAGCGGAAGTCTGCCAAACTGCTTTACATAATTTCCCGAGACATTGGCTGTAAGCGAGGTATAGGCCTGTTCATCAATTATTGTGCCCAGCATCTGCAGCATAGAGCCGTAAATCATAGGAGCGCAGCATTTATGCTTTAAGGAGTCAAAGACCTGATCAAAGGTCTTGGTTATTTCTCTGTCGTTCTGCTCTGAATAGCATTCATTGAGCTTTACCCTATGTTCTGAGATCTTTTTTAGCCAGCCCGAACCTGGAGTATGCTCGTCAAACATAAGATTAAGATCAAATACTACGCATTCATACACGCACTCGTCATCATCTGGTCTGCCGCCGTGCACTCTGCCGCTTTCAATAAATACATACTGTCCTTTGGTTAACGAATACTGATGCTCATTTATATATAAAGTAAAAGAGCCTTTCAGTACCCGCAGAATCTCGCAGTCTAAGTGATAGTGAAAACGCATCGCGAATTTGGCGTGGTTTTTATCAATATGATAAAACTCAAAAGGACAATCAGGTGATCCTCTCAGAGTCGTTTCCTGTATAGCCTTGGTATTTTGAATCATAATGTCAGATCTTCTTACAGAGGAAAGTGAATTTATTACAATTCTAGTAAATGAAAACGCAAAAAATTTTAACCTTGTTCAAGAATTGTGAAATTTGTTTCCATTAGAAGAACGATATTTTTGTAAAAAATATTAAATATTTATACTTTTTGTTAAAATAATATATTGAAATATAGATAAATGTTTTTTATTGACAGGAGTTATCTGACAAAAAAACAAATAAAAAGTTAGATAATTAGAATTCTTCTTTGAGAATCAGGCATTATAAGGCGCTGGTGAAATTTTTCATACTGTGATTAAGAAAGCATAGCGAATGTTTTATTTTCAATAAACTTGTAACCGAAACTGTGCAACTTTGTCTATAATTACAGAAAATTTTTGAAACTGAGAGCAACTCGTGAATAATTATAATATCTCTTTTGGAATCTTAGACCGCTATGTAGGCAGGAACATTCTGGTTTCTGTTGTTGTAATAGCCATCAGTCTTGCATTGTTTACAGGACTTATCACGCTGATTGATAAAACCCGCTACATAGGCAGAGGAAGCGTGGATTTTCTGTTTGTCTGTGAATATGTAACCTATCTGCTGCCGGGTATTTTTGTGACCTTCTTTCCTGTGGCGATTCTGCTTGGCGGCGTTATAGGACTGGGCATGATGGCCAGAAATTCAGAAATAGTAATTCTGCAGAGCATAGGTTTATCGCAGCTGAATATTGCCATGACCTGTCTTAAGACTCTTATACCTGCAATTCTGGTAGTTATGGCAATAGGCGAATATGTAGTTCCTAAAACTACTCAGTACGCTGAGACCAGACTTACAGAGAAGACCTCCAAAGGAAAGATATCGGTTAGTGCCTCGGGTATCTGGCTTAAAGAAGGCAATTCCTTTATTTCCATAAGCAATGCCTTATCAGACGGATCACTTGTCAATATAGTGCGTTATGACATAGAGGGTATAGATCTTAAAAAAGAGATGAGGGCTAAAAAAGCTCACTATGATAAAAAGAAAGGTACCTGGACGGTAGAAAATGTCATTCAGAGAGAGTATCTAGAAAACGAAGTAAAGGAAACCAGGCTTAAAACAGATGACTGGACATTGAATCTCAATCCTGAAAGAGTCGAGGTTATAGGCAGCAAGAGCGAAACTCTGACAATTTCAGGACTTATTGACTACATAGGCTATCTAGAAAGCAACAAGCAGGATTCTTCTACTTTCAGGCTGGAGCTTTACAACAAACTTATATCTCCGATTGCCATGATCGTAATGCTAATGCTAGCATTATCCACGGTATTCGGTCCTCAGCGTTCAATGTCTATGGGTACCAGAATTCTGGCTGGTATCGCACTGGGCTTCAGCTATTATGTGCTGAATCAGATCCTCTCCCCGATCTCTCTCGTGTACGGAATCCCTCCAATTATAGGAGCCAGCATGGGAACTGTGGTGTTTGGATCTCTGGCTATATTTTTGCTAAACAGGAAGGCATAAAGATCTTTACAAGGAAATGTGTTGTCTATATAATTGCAAGACATTTCAAAAGCCAAAGTGGCGGAATTGGTAGACGCAGCGGATTCAAAATCCGCCGCTAGCGATAGTGTGAGGGTTCGAGTCCCTCCTTTGGCACCAAATTAATCCCTCTAAACCTCTCATAATTTCTTAAAATT
>DMTG01000182.1 GCA_003477345.1 Succinivibrionaceae bacterium
TAGGCACAGTTACCTGATAATAATGATTCCCAAAGAAAAGCCGTATCTGACAATAAGATGAAGACTGATATCGTAGATATATCAGAAGAAGGTGCGAAAAAACTAAAAGAAGAAAATAAGGTCTCTCAGGAGAAAGATACTGCAGCTGCCAATAATGCCAATAAAGCAGACTCTGTACAAGTCAGTCATAAGAGTGATAAAAATCAGCCGCTCTCCACTCAGGAAATCAATCAGATTTCGAAAAAGCTCGCTAGTGGTGCCTACGTGTCCGAGTCTGATATGAAGCTCTTAAAAAAGAATAATCCTGCAAAATACAAAGAGGCTATGACACAAAAGGCTCAGCTGCAGAACAGATAAGAAATTGCTGATTATTTATCTTAGAAGAGCTTCTATCTTATGCGCGCAGTCTTTTACCTGATCGACGATATCATCTATCACAGTTAAAGAAAACTTGGTAATGGTACCCACCAGTGAGATCGCGCCTAAGAGCTGCGCACCGTCTGATGCGAAAATCGGTACCGCTACGCAGCGGATTTCAGATTCAGCCTCTGAATTGTCAAAGGCCCAGCCTTTGACCCTTATCTTATGCAGCTCCTCGAGCAGGGCCTCAGGAGTTTTTATAGATGTTGGCGTAAGAGGAGTGTAATCCAGCTTTTTTATGATTCTTTCGATTACCTTATCTTCCTGAAAGGCCAGCAGACATTTGCCTAAACCGGCGTGAACCAGAGACACCTCCATGCCTTCTCTTGAAAGGATACGCATGACGGCGTTCGGTGATGTCATTTTTATAGCATAAAAGGCGTGATCGTCTTCGAGCACCCCGTAGTGAGCTGCCAGACTGTCTGTATGCATAAGCAGTTCATCAAGCTTGGGCACTACCAGATCTCTGATATTCAAAAAATCAGAGGCGCTTTTCCCTAAAGATATAAGTTTCATCCACAGCTGCAGGCTGCCGTCCTGATTCTGTCTTATCAGACTCAGCCTTATAAGTTCCTCAACCAGAACATAAACAGAGCTTCTCGGCAGATTCGTATATTTAATCAGCTGAGAAACTGTACAGGTGCGATGTTTCTGAAGCTCGTTTAATATCTGAATTCCTCGAGTTAAGGCAGGAACTCTGGATTTTTCTTCACTATCTAAATTTTCCATGACATCTCAAACACACAATTATACTGTGTCTATTATACTAGATAAGATTATATCTGCTTTGAAAGAAACAGAAATTCAGGTGACGTTTGCTAGACAGCTCACCTTTTTGAGGTTTTCCAGTGAGTTTTCAGGATTTAACCCGGGATTATCATGCCAAGTTCGCGCATTTTTGCAATCTTATAGCGCAGAGTCCTAGGGCTTATTCCGAGCTTTGTAGATACTTCCTGGCGATTGCCTCGAAACTCAATCAGGGCATCGAGGATAATCTGATACTCCTGCTGTTTCAGCTCTCCCCCCAGATCTCTTGGGATTTTCTGATTCCTGACAGCAGCATCTCCCCTCAGCTCTTCATCAGGAGTATTGGCGTCGCCTGATTGATTCCCTTCCATATCCGAGAGATCTTCGCTTCCGTAGCTGTCTTTTTCATCGAGCTCTGGACGCAGACTGATCTCCGTTTCCTCCCCGAGTCCCGGTGTAAAGTCATCAAAGGAATTTTCATCAAGAATTATTGCATTCTCGTCTATAACGCCATTGGAGGCAAGAATAAGAGAACGCTGCATGACATTGTCTAATTCTCTTACATTTCCAGGCCAGGCATAAGCCTCCAGCTTCTTTTTGGCTTCATTTGACAGTTTCGGCAGCGCCTGCTGATTTTCCTGGGCATGGCGCTTTAAAAGAAACTCGGCAATCGGCACGATGTCCAGCGGTCTTTTGGCCAGCGGACGCCATCTTAGAGGGAAAACATTCAGACGGTAGTAGAGATCTTCACGGAACTTCTTTTCAGCAACCGCCTGCTTAAGATCGCGGTTGGAAGTTGCAATTACTCTCACATCCAGAGAGATGGTTTTTCTTGAGCCTAGGCGCTCTACTTCCTTTTCCTGCAGAACTCTGAGCAGCTTTGCCTGCAGACTCAGATCCATTTCGGTAATTTCATCAAGCAGAATAGATCCGCCCTGCGCCTGTTCAAACTTACCAGGACACGACTGAACTGCCCCTGTAAATGCGCCCTTTTCATAGCCAAACAGAGTAGCCTCGAGCATCGTATCAGGAATGGCAGCACAGTTAATTGCTATAAACGGACCATCGGCACGGTTGGATTTATCATGTACATAGCGCGAAAGAATTTCCTTGCCGGAACCTGAAGGGCCTGTGATCATGACCGTAGCTTCACTCTGGGCTACCTTGGCAGCAAGCTGCAGAAGCTCGCCTGTTGACGGATCTTTCCAGATAGGCTCCCCTTTTGCGACTCTGTTGACCGGTACATAACGGGAGACCTGATTTAACAGCACCTCGGGAGCAAAGGGTTTTGACAGGTAATCAATGGCGCCATCCCTCATCGCACGAACGGCTCCGTTGATATTGGCATAGGCCGTCATAAGCAAAACGGGCAGCTGGGGGTATTTCTCGTGAATAGTGTTTAAAAGGGTATGACCATCCATGCCGTCCATCTGAATATCAGATATCACCATGTCGGCATGACGCCTCGACAGCACCTGCATGGCGCTCTCGCCGCTGTCTGCCTCTATGCACGAATAGCCTGAAATGGTTAAAGTATCAACTACTGCTTCTCTTAACTGGGCGTCGTCATCAACTACCAGGATCTGACTCTGGCTCATGTTTCTCCCTAGCCGCCTGATTATTAATATTCACTTAGATTAAGCGGCCGATGTCTGCTTATTATTGATTATACTTTGTGACGGCGCATTTTCACGCTCATATTTCGGAATTGTGATACTAAATATGGTTGGATACTCTTTAGAAGACAGTAAATCCACTCTTCCCTGATGAACTTTCGCCACCGCAGCCACCACTGCAAGCCCTAGTCCGGTGCCGTTACTCTTGGTGGTATAGAAAGGCTCGAAGATTTTCTTGCGAATATTCTGCGGGATCCCAGGTCCGTTATCTGCAACAAAGAAGCAGATACTGTCCTGTAAGGTCTTAAGTTCAAGTCTTACCTTAGTCGCGCCGGCTTCTATGGCATTGGCTATCAGATTTGATAAAGCGCCGTTCAGAGCCTGAGCATTGCCTAAAATAGGCATCGGTCTGTCTCCGATGGCAGTCTCAAGTTCGGCATTAGCTCTTGTCAGTACGCTGACTACGTTGCTTGATACGCTTTCTATTAAATCGACCGCATCCATCTTGGTTACAGTCTGCTCTCCTGAACGTGCATACAGCAGAATATCACTTACCTGAGACTCAAGAGCTTCAAGTCTTGACATGAGCTTTTTCTGAAAATTAATCCTGGACGCCGGAGGCAGTCTTGAATTGCCAAGATTGGCTGCATATAAAATGGCAGCCGACAGCGGCGTTCTTATCTGGTGGGCCAGACTTGCAGCCATACGTCCAAGGGACGACAGCCTTTCCATATGCGACAGCTTGTCCTGCAGCTCGCGGGTATGCGTAAGATCGGTCATCTGCACCAGCTGACCGCAGGATAAAGGTTTTGTAGACACCTGCAGTCTTTTACCGTCTCTGGTTGAAATTTCATTGCCGTCATCTCGTTTGGGAGCAAACACCTTTTCTATAATTTCATACCACTTGTGCCCTTCAAGTTCATCCATTCCCAGCATGGACAAGGCACTCTGATTGGCTTTCTTTATGATTCCGTGTGAATCAAGCACGATTATTGCTGAAGGTACTTTTTCAAAGACTTCAAACATTAAATCCTGTGAGCTTTGCTGATTCTTATCTGACATATCGCGCTCCGTCAATTTAAAGTATTTTTAATAAAATATTCAAATTGCGTGCCATTAATAAAAAATCAGCGATAAAACAAATAATATATATAAATCACAAGCCGTCCCAGGGAATGGCAGGCGCTAGCTATCGTCAATTTACAGGCGCCAGTTTGCTTGTGGAAATTCAAAAGAACTGTCAGAAACAGCAGCTATAGAGACAAAAACGCTGACGTACCGCAGAAATGTGTTACATCAGCGCATTGATGATCAGAAGGATAAAAGCAGAACCTATCTGTATACAGCTATAAGGCAAGAATGGAATTGATGCTGTTTAGAAACAGTAGAGCTATCAGTTTAGAACCGCCGATTATTCCCAGAATAAGGCATATGAAGCCAACAGTGAACGTAATAGTTCCCATTGCCTTCTTTACCAGTTCATAGGTATCTTCTGACCTTTCTAAATACGGCGAGTACAACATAACTGCCTCCTGATAAGTAATTAAACCATCCTTTACTACTTCTAATAAAATGATAGTAAAAAACTTATTTCCATGCTGTGACACATGAAACATTTTCCATATTTTTCAAATAATTAGCTATAACTAACTTTGGTTTTTGCTACCTAACTGCAATTATCCAAGATTAACTTTTTTGCTGTAGACAAGTTTTTTAACTGCTGCTTTCAAAAAATACTGTTTTACCAATAAAAAAAGCAGAAGATTTTACTTCTGCCTTTTGAATACTGACTAATGGTCAAACCATTAGAGACTTTATCAAAAGGAGTCGTATAACCCTGTCCTTCAGGACGGGGTA
>DMTG01000080.1 GCA_003477345.1 Succinivibrionaceae bacterium
ACCAGGAACACCTGTATCGTTGTAACTTATATTCAATGCGTACTGATACTGGAAGAGATAGTCTATAAGATGCTCACTGTCATCTTTGTTCAGATCAGGGTAATCAGCAATGCTTACCATCTGATTGTACTTATAGCCTTTTCTGGTATCACCAGACCAGTAGTCATTATCGTCAACCTTTTTATAGTCAAATGCTGTGCAGCCTGGATCGTCTGCTATGCCGAAAGCATAGTTGAAATGAAAGGTTCCGGTAGGAGTTTTAGCATCGCCTTCTTTGATCTTCCCTATTCCGTACTTGCCTATAAAGCCTGGAGTGCTGATAATCTGTCTCCATACACCGTCAGCTGTTTTTTCATGCATAGAAACATATGCAGTAGTCTGGCCAATAGCGGCTACTACAAAAAGCTGAGATGCTTTATTTTTCTCGCCAAGTTTTGCTACCCACTCAGGTGAGGCGGCATATAAAGGCTGTTCCTCTTTTAGACCAGCATTACTGCTGTTTGCAGTCTTTGTAGCTGCACAGCCTGTTACTAAAGCCAGAGTACATACAGCAACAGAAAGTCCTTTTAAAATTTTATTTAACTCCATAGAACATCCTATTTTATTCAGAAGGTAAATTGACTAAGAACAGCCCTATTTTAGAATTTATAAATAATAAAAACAGTGATTAACTTTTTGTTTTACTTGTCTCTGACAAGGCTTAACCTCAAAGTAAATTGCTTTATAATACTTTTACACGGTTTCATAAAAGAGGTTTCCTGAATATGCGCAGCAGAAAATTTACAGCAGAATCAAAAAAAATATCAGCATCTGCCCCCAAGGCGGCTGAATTTGAATTTTCCTGTAAACAGATAGGCGTAAACGATGATTTATATAGTAAGATTATTTCGCTTTACGAGACCTCCTTTCCTGAGCATGAACGCATTCCAAGTCAGAATATAAAAGACGACCCCGCTTTGAAAAAAGTGCTGTTTGGATACTTTGTCAACAAATCACTGTGCGGTTTTTCTTTGCATCACGAATATAAGAACATAATCGGTATCTGGTATATTGCAGTGTCTCCAGAAATGCGCGGCAAAGGAATAGGCTCTAAGATCATAGCTTTTTTAAAAGACCGCTATCACGGCTTCAGGATTTCAGTTGATATTGAAGTAGACTCGCCTGATGCAGAAAATTATGAGGAACGTGTAAACCGCCGCAGATTCTATGAAAACCGCGGTTTTATCTCCAACGGAATAATTTCTCCGTGGAATCACGAATTTTACGAAAGCCTCTCTTTCAATGGTGCGATTACAGAAAAAGAGCTTGAAAAAATCTGGCTTGACTGACTTGAAACTTTACTGAAACTGTTACTGAGCCTTTAACTCCATAACATCATCAGCAGCATCTGCTGACGCCTCTTCTATCCTGGCGTAGTCTCCATTTATAGAGACGCCAACTCCACATATGGTCTCCAGTGATTCCTGCTGTTTTATACGCAGACCGCCTATTTTATTTATCTCTAAAGTAAGAGGGGTTCCCATGTGATCTTCGCAGTTCAGTTCAGCTCCACTTACCTTGCAGTGACCTTTGAACGTGCAGTGATTGCCGTTGCTGCCTTTGCCTTTTACAGATACTTCAGGCACGCCTGCACTTGAGGCAATCTCGATCTCTATCACATTGCCGTCCTTGCTGTCGAGAAGATAGCTGCCCAGACTGCGGCCGTCAAAAAGTTCATGACTTGTGATTTTTTTATCAGAGGTTCCCTGCTTATTTGTGAGCCATAAAGGTTTTTTAAATATCGTATCCTTATACTGACGGTAGTCAGTATTGAAAGGATCCATGTCCATTTTTCTTAGAAATGCCATCTCGTTGTACATATTTTTTCTAAGAGATAATTTGCACTGCCTGCTTACTATAGTGCCGCTCTGCTCAAACTCGTATAAAAATTCCCCAATGCCAATGGTATGATCCTGATTTTCGCTTAATACCTTGAATATATTCCCCATGCCATCGAGTATACATACATTCACATAATCTCTTACTCGGTAAAGATCGATTTTAGCCATATCCTGCTCTTTTGAAGAATTCAGTATGGCCATTTCAGCTTTTATCTGATTTTCATTGGAAATTGCCGCCTTCAGGACTTCATCTTTAGAATCGCTTTTACTTTTAATATCGGCTACCTGCTGCGTCATTTTGTCAATTTCGGCCATCGCCTCTTCTAATCTTGCAGAGAGATCTTCATTTTCTGAACTCTGCTGTAAAATCAGCTGATCTTTCTGACTGTCATCAGAAAGGTGCAGAAAAGTAAGAGTGAAAACCAGAGCAGGCAGAATAAGCAGAGCTATACCGGTAAGTAAAATCCTTCTGGTTTTTACTGATAATTTTATAAAACAAAGGCACAGAATCACGCCTAACACATTCAAGGTTAAAAATGATCCTGTAATATGCATTAAGAAACTAGATCTTTTTAAGATTAACACTAGGCCGAATAAAACCAGAACTACAGCCACCAGCGCAATTATCGCAATAAGCAAAGGACTCATTTATACAATCCTTAAGAAAATTCAGTTTTTCTTATCTAGTAATTAGTCTTAAAAACACCTGATTTGTTTTTTATACTTCTATTACTAATATTAGAATAAAAAAATTTTTATATCCTTGATTTATGATGTATCTTAGAAAGAAAGTAACCGAAGTCCCCAGCCATTGCCTGCCAAAAATAATCTGCAGGCCTGATAATGATGGACAATAGGTTTTACATATACTTCTTTATTAGATCAATATCGGATAATTCTAACTCTGACAATTTATTAATCTGATCTTCAATAAGCGATTTTTCCGAAGATGTCATCTGATAGTACTGATTGAATATGTCAACCGATTCAAGACATTCCTGATCAATATTGTCCATATCACTGACGCAAAACAGTACCTTCAGGCTGTCTACTGTTGCGATTACAATCAGCTGATAGCTATGCAGAGAATATTCATCGTCATCGCTGTTTTTAGAATAGAAGAATGAAATAAGCTTTTTAGCTTTGCGTTTTGCTACTCTTCTGCAGATATCTGACAGATCATTAAATCTTAAAAAACGGTCCTGATCATCTTCTCTTACATATTTTCTGGCATACTCTTTGAGCATCTGCGCAGTTTTAATTCCATTTTCTGCGATTTTTTCCTGTGATGAATCAAGATAGATGTTTTCAGCAGCGCCCTGCGGATCTAGCAGATCCACCCTGTCATAGGTTCCAAACAGATACTGCATTGAATTATGGATTTCTTTAATCTGTCTGGTTTCTGCTCTGGCTGTAAGATTTATAGGGGTTACGGCAATAGCATAAAGCTGATCTTCATCATTACGGGCAACACAGCGCATAGTGACACTCACTATATTTGAATTTGTAACGTAATTCGAAGACTCGGATCTGCCGCTCTTTACACAGTTTCTTATATGCTGAACCAGACTTTTGTAGGCTCCAACCTTATCTTCGGCATTGATTCGGTTTGAAGATTCCTGTATATCGTCATAGCCAATGCTTCGCATATAGCGTTCATACTGCTCGTTCTTGTAGTTATACCTGATAAGCTTTTCCGTCTTGAGTGAAAATTCATATATGGCAAGAGGAAGCGTGCTCTCATATAAGCTTTCATCAGATTCTTCTACTGCGCCTATAGGATTATCACTAAGCACGTTGACTTTGCCGATATCAGAATAGAATGCTCTGTTTTTATCTGACTCAAGTGGCAGCCAGCCGTCTTTTATTTTACTTAAAAGCTCTTCAAGAGATATTGGTTTGCTGAACAGAAAACCCTGAACCTTTTCACAGCCAACTAACTTTAAAAACTCATACTGCTCTTTGGTCTCGACGCCTTCTGAAAGCGTCTGCATGCCTAGATTCTTAGCTAAATATATAATTGTTGATATGACCTGCTTGGTTTTACAGTTTTCATCAAAGCCGACTAAAAACCCCATATCAAGCTTCACGAGGTCGAAACTGTAATCCTTGACATTATTCAGAGTTGACTGACCGTTGCCGAAATCATCCATCCAGACTTCAAAGCCTGCGTTTCTGAATGTGATGACTTCATTTAAGATAAACTGATAATTAGAATTTATCGCGCTTTCGGTTATTTCTATATTGATTTTGTTATAAGGAATCTCATTGCTGTCCAGAATAGCCTTTACTCTGGTAAGCACATCACAGCAGTCAAAATCAGATCTTGAAATGTTAATCGATATCGGCAGATAGGCACCAGAACAGGCACGTATCTCTTTGATTGCCTTGCAGGTTTTATCAAGAATGGCAAAATCCAGAAGATAACACAGATGATACTTTTCTAAAGTAGAAATGAAATCACACGGAGGAATCATTCCAACATCAGGAGATATCCAGCGGGCAAGAGATTCAAAACCGCAGATCTCCCCTGTTACAGTTCTGACTTCAGGCTGGAAAAAAGGAACTATTTCTCCTGCCTTTAACGCATTTTCAAAATTATTGAGTACAAAATTTTCAGTTACAACTCTATTACGCATAGTAATAGCTGCCTAGCAGCCAAAGCCTCTAAATAATTAATAAAAACTTAGTGTATTGTAAGAAAAGTTTTTTTTCAGTCTATTAGTTGACTGTTTATTTTTGTAACCAGAAATTAAGTTTTAATATGCAAACATATTGTGTTATTAAATAAACATAATTTTAAAATAAATATTAAAAATAAACAATAAATTGCCAATCAAAAAAGTACTCTGCTAAGCCTGAATTTTCACGCTGTATTTCAGTTAGTTTTGTATTTACAGTAAATTTTTTCTACCTGAGTATATTTTTCAATCTTAATGATAATCCGGTCAGCAGCTTATTTTTTGATCTATTATTCTTTTTCAGACACAGACAATAATCAAGGAACCTCTATGTATATAAATATTTCGGAAAAGGCTGTCAGCCGTTTAATGTCCGGTGGACAGATAGTTACTGTAAGCTCTGTTTCAAAAGATGGCGTCGCTGACGTTATGACAGCTGCCTGGAACACTCCCTTTGACAGCAATATGGCCCTTGTAGTGCTTGATTTAGGACATACAACCACCAGAAATATTCTGGATACCGGTAAATTCGTTATAGGAATTCCTCAAAAAGATCAGGTAAAAGCAATTAATGCTGTAGGTTCTGTACACGGCAGAGACTGCGGAGACAAGTTTGAATATACGAAGACACCAAAAGAAAAATCAGAAAAACTGGGTATTTCGGTAATTCCAGATCAGCTTGCCTATATAGAATGTGAGCTTGCCGATAAGGAAACCTTCGAAAAAACCGGCGTATGCATTGGAAAAGCTGTAAACGTATATGTACAGGACAGGCTGTGGGATGCTGACCATGACTCCTTTGCCGAGGGCTTTAAAGAAACTCTGCACTATGTTTCAGAAAATAAATACTACGTTGAAGGCAAAATAATAGATGTTGATTGACAGCTCCTTCAGGACGGGATATAAGGCGCTAAACTAATCAGTGGTTGCTTTTCTGTAACTCGCCGCCTAC
>DMTG01000276.1 GCA_003477345.1 Succinivibrionaceae bacterium
TTTTTTTTAAAAAAGAAAATTTTTCAAAAAAAACATCAGTTTTATTGCCTGTACTCACACAGTGCAGCCTGTTCCATATTTGATCAGTCTTTCAATATGCCAGGCGGTGTGCGCTGAACGCTGAAAATAAAAGAGGTCAGCCCTGAAGTCAGCACGTACTGCTAATTTCAATGCTGTCCCTACAGGCAATACAGGTGTTTATTCTGCAAAAAAAAGAACAGTGAAGTATAATAGTGACGGCTATTATTTTTTAGGAGAAAAAGTGACTTTACACGCTAATTCCACAGGCGCTTCTGATGACTCAAAGCTGCTGATTTCCTTCTGCATGGACAGCCTTGAAAATCTTAAGGCTCATAATCTTGTCAACATCGATGTCAAAAAAAATTCTTCCATAACCGACTATATGCTTATCTGTACAGGCACTTCCAACCGCCATGTCTGCGCAATAGCTGACCGACTGGTTGAGAACCTGTCAGAAAAAGGCATAAAGGGTGTTACCGTGTCTGGCGAGAATACCGGTGAATGGGTTGTGGTAGATACCGGCAACGTCATGGTTCATATCATGCAGGAAGAAGTGCGCAAGCGTTACTGTCTTGAAGACTTATACCGCTGCATTGCTGCAGGAGAAGAAGAGGCTCAGCTGCAGTGAAAATAATTCTGATCGCAGTCGGAACCAAAATGCCGTCCTGGGTGAATACTGCCTTTAACGATTATCAGAAGCGTTTTCCTTCTGAAATGAAGCTGGAGCTGCACGAACTGCAGCCCTCTAAGCGCACAGGAAAGAACTCCGAAGAAAAGGCTAAAGAAGAAGAGGCAGCAGCGATCCTTGAGGCTATTCCTAAAAAAAGCTACATCATATCTCTTGACGAAAGAGGCCGACAGTATACGTCAGTAGAGCTTTCAAAAAAGGTGGGAGACTGGCAGAGTCTGGGCTCTGATGTTGTGCTTATAATTGGAGGACCTAACGGACTTACTGATGAAATCAGACAGAAGTCCAACGAGCTGTGGTCACTGTCTAAACTTACGCTTCCCCATCCGCTGGTAAGGGTATTTTTAGCAGAAACTGTATACAGAGCTTGGAGCATATACACAAATTTACCTTATCATCGTGCATAGTCATAGCAATTACTAGTAAAATAAGCTAAACATAATTTATAACTTTATTTTAGAAACTTTCTTGGCTACTCGTGTTCGGTTCAAAAAAAAACAAATTCTATAATAATAAAAAACGATCTATGTTTAGAGATAAGCGTAGATGGTTTCGCCGCAGTTCTTCGCAGAAAGAAGACGGCCTTCTGAAAAAGCGCAATGAAGCTGCTGAAAACGCCATTTTCTTCAACAGAGTTATTATCTGCTCAGCTGTCAGCGTGTTCATGGTAATAGTTCTGTTCTGCAATCTCTATTACCTGCAGGTTATATCCTACGACGACTATCAGACCAGATCCAATGAGAACCGAATCAAAGTACTGCCGGTAGTTCCGCCGCGCGGAATTATCTATGATCGCAATCATGTGGTGCTGGCAGATAACCGCGCAGTTTTCCACCTGGTTCTTTACCCTTCCAAAGGCATCAATACCCGCGACAGCATAGAACAGCTGAATGAAAAACTAAAGCTGCAGCTTTCAGAGAAGGATATTACCGATCTTTCCTATATAGCCAATACCAGAAAAAGATTTTCCGGTGTTGAAATCTCTGATCTGCTCACTGAAGAACAAATCGCCAAATTCTCTGTTATAAGCTATATGTATCCTAACGTTCATGTTGAGGCCAACATGAAGCGCTATTACCCGTTTGTCGGCATTGCTACCCATGCCGTAGGCTACGTATCCAGAATCAACCAGAACGACGTAGAAAAACTTACCGAAGAAGGCAAGATAGATAACTACGAAGGCTCAACCGAAATAGGCAAGCTGGGTATTGAGAAATACTACGAAGACGAACTGCACGGAAGAACCGGCTCGCGCGAGGTTGAAGTAAACAGTCACGGCCAGATTGTACGCACGCTGAAATATAATCCTCCAAATCCAGGTCACGATGTTACCTTGTCTATAGATATCAGACTTCAGTATTATGCGCAGGAAGTCTTCCGCGATATGAGAGGCGCTCTGGTAGCTATAGAACCTGAAACCGGAGAAATTCTGGCAATGTACTCCAACCCTTCCTACGATCCGAATCTGTTCGTAAGAGGCATCAGGGCCAATGAGTACAAACGACTCTTAAACAACCCGGGACACCCTCTAATCAATAGAGTAACTCAGGGCGGCTATGCTCCGGCCTCTACGGTAAAACCTCTGCTGTGCACCATGGGTTTGAATGAAGGGCTGGTGACTCCCCTTGGATCCTTCTTCGGTGCACGCGCCTTCAAACTGCCTAACTCCTCTCACGAATTCCGCGACTGGAGAGCCTGGGGTCACGGCTGGATGGATTTGTACCGTGCAATAGAAATTTCTGCCGATACCTATTTTTATGATCTGGCCTACAGGGCAGGCATTAACACCATTCATGAATATCTGGATCTTTACGGCTTCGGCAAAAAGACCGGCATCGACATTTCAGAAGAATCAAGCGGCATCAATCCGTCTAAAGACTGGAAAAGAGCCCGCTTCAATCAGGCCTGGCAGCTGGGCGATACTGTCCCTATCGGAATCGGTCAGGGATACTGGACCACTACCCTGCTGCAGCTGGTAAAAGCCCATACTACTCTTGCCAATCGCGGTACTGTAAGAACACCGCATCTAATGAAGCATATATCTGATCCTTCCGCAAATGACAAAGTACTAAAAGAGTTCAGACAGGAAGAAGCCTCGATTGAATTAAAAAATAAATCTTACTGGGATGTCTGCCGTACAGGCATGTACCTCGTTGTGAACGGGCCTGAAGGAACCGGGCGCAGAGCGTTTTTCGGCGCCCAGTACAAAGCTGCCGGCAAGTCAGGTACAGCTCAGGTGGTTTCCATCAAGCAGGGCGAAAAATACAACGCTTCTGCCTTAAAAGCAGAACACAGAGACAACGCTCTGTTCGTTGCCTATGCTCCCTTCAAAAAGCCAAGAATTCTGGTAGGAGTTATTCTTGAGAATGAAGGCGGTGGATCTAAAAAGGCCGCACCTGTTGTAAGAAAAATAATTGATAAAT
>DMTG01000195.1 GCA_003477345.1 Succinivibrionaceae bacterium
TAGTAGACGACTGGGATATGGGCATCACTCACGTCATCCGCGGCGATGATCATGTCAACAACACCCCAAGACAGATTAACCTCTACAAGGCTTTAGGCGCACCGGTGCCTGAGTTCTGCCATCTGGCCATGATCTTAGGCGATGACGGCACCAAGCTATCCAAGAGACACGGCGCTGTCAGCGTAATGCAGTACAGAGAAGACGGCTATCTGCCAGACGCTCTGCTCAACTACCTCGTAAGACTGGGCTGGAGTCACGGCGATCAGGAAATCTTCTCCCGCGAGGAAATGATCTCCCTGTTCTCACTTGAGGCTATTACCAAGAGCGCCTCAGGCTTCAATACCAAAAAGCTTGACTGGATAAACGCTCACTACATGAAGACTCTGCCTGCTGAGGAAGTTGCCAAGGAATTAGCCTGGCACCTTGAGCGTCAGGGTTTATCTCAGGATGAAATTGCAAAGGGTCCTAAGCTTGAAGAAGTTGTCAGAAACTATGCCGAGAGAACTCATACCTTAAAGGAAATGGCTCAGAAGGCTCTGTGCTACTTCAGAGAGTTTGAAGAGTACGATGCTGCCGGCGTTAAGAAGTGGATCAAGGAAGGCTCTGTTGAGATCCTCAAATCCGCACTTGACGCTTTAAATGCCCTTGAGTCCTGGGATCCAGAGAGCATTGACAAGGTCGTAGCTGACGTGGCTGCCAAACACGAGGTCGGCATGGGCAAAGTCGGACAGCCTCTGCGTATTGCCATCACCGGCAGCGCCATGTCCCCGGGAATCGGCGACACCATGGTGCTGGCAGGCCGTGAACTGTCCTTAAAGCGCATTGAAAGAGCCATCGCTCATTTTTCCAAATAACTAATTACCGGCGGAGTTTTACTCCGCCTCTAGGTTTATATGAAACGTACAATCGCCATTCTATCTGCTGGCCTCCTCCTTGCAGGATGCGAAAGCTTTACCTTTGAATCTAATCTTGATCCAAGAAACTTCTCAGAGTATTACAGACCGTCATCTGTGGATGTCGTAACCGACGCCGAGCTCGAGGGTAAAAAATATGTAGTGCTAGGTCAGGTTTCAGGTCTTGCCTGCCAGATAAAGCCTACCGACTACATTGCCACCGAAGCTGATGCCCGCACCGACGCCAGACTCAAGGCCGTAAACCTGAAAGCCAATGCCATCAAATTCGGCAGATGCGTACACCTGTCAGACACTCCTGCCTGCACAACATCAGTTACCTGTTACGGTGAAGCTTTAGATATCAAGGACAATGACTGATACCCAAGAAAACTTCAATTTATCTCCTATAGGAGTCATCCACACACCGTACGGCCAGAAATTTGCCGTGCCCAGACAGGCAGGACTCATAGCCAATGCGGTGTCTACCATTGAATTTTTCAGTCCCTATAACGATCCCCAGGCCTTTGAAGGACTTCTGGGGTTCAGTCATCTGCACCTCATATTCATCTTTGATAAGATACCAAAGGAGAGCACCTTTCGGGCCCAGGTACGCCCGCCAAGACTCGGCGGTAACCAGAAGATAGGCGTTTTCGCAACCCGCTCCCCTTTCAGGCCGACACGACTTGGCCTGAGCCTTGTAAAAATCAGAGATCTCAAAGTTAAAAACGGCGGCGTGCTGCTTGAAGTGCTAGGAGCCGATCTGGTAGACGGAACCCCTATTTTAGATATCAAACCCTACATTCCCTTTGTCGACAGTATCCCTGATGCCAGAGGCGGCTACGCCAGTGAAAGACCGCCTGAGTATCAGGTGGAATTTTCAGAAAAGGCTAAAGACGATCTTAAAAAGCTTACCGCTGAGCAGATAGACTGCGTCAGAGAAATTTTAGCGCAGGATCCAAGACCTGCCTATAAGGACAGCCACGACAGCCGGGAATATGTTGCAAGACTCTATGACTATGACATCCGCTTTACGGTAAATGAAGGCCTGGTGCAGGTCATAGCGGCAAGTTTTTCAGGAGAGAGACACTGATCTATGCGTTTTAAACATGTAATCTTCGATGTTGACGGTACTCTGTACGACAGTCTCAATGCCAGCATAAAACCCTTAGATGAACTTCTGACAAAGATGGGCAGATCTCCGCTTACTCAAGAGCAGCGGCGCATAGTTGCAGGTATGCCGGCTGCTCCTACATTAGACTACCTTGACATACCTCAGGATATAAGAGCGGATTTTTCTAAAAAATGGTTTGACGGCATCAGCAGGTACGCTTCTGAAGTAAAGCTGTTTCCTGAAGTCAGAGCCGTACTGAGCTTTTTAAAGGATGCAGGCGTAAAGCTTGGAGTAGTCACTTCAAGAACCCGCGATGCTGAAAAGCTCATTGGCGATGTAGGCTCGGTAGTGCCTATGGATATTGCACCTTTCATCGGTGCTTCTGTATCAGCAGACGAAGTTGATAACCCCAAACCTGCGCCTGATTCACTGCTGCGCTATATGCAGCTAACCGGAGCGCAGCGCGAAGAAATTCTCTACGTGGGCGATACCCTGTCCGACCTTAACTGCGCAAAGCAGGCCGGGATTGCCTTTGGCTATGCGCTCTGGGGCAGCCTGCCAAGAGAGAATCCGCGGGCTGACTACTGCTTTTTAAATCCCTGGGAAATCGTGAATGTAGCGCTTACCGACAGAAGAAGCTCCTCGCTTATAGAAAAATGGGCACTGGAAATTCAGGCCATAGGTCAGATTGGTCTTACCTATGTAAAGGATGATTTTGACAGGGAGCGTTTTGCGCGATTAAGAGAGCTCTCCTGTGAAATGCTCGCAGCAGGCACAAATGAGGATATAGACATCTTAAAAGATGCCCTCTGCTTTGACAAAGGCTACATTACCCCGAAACTTGATACCCGCGCGGCCATCTTCAATGAGCAGCATGAAATTCTGCTGGTGCAGGAGAAAAGCGGCAAGTGGAGTCTGCCTGGCGGCTGGTGCGATGACGGGCTTACCATCTTTGAAAATGTTAAAAAGGAAGTCAGGGAAGAGGCCTGCATGGAGGTAGTTCCTGTAAAGCTTATTGCCATTACTGACAGAAACCGCCACCATAAGCCTGCCCATCCTTATGGAGTGCTCAAGGCCACCGTTCACTGTCTGCCGGGTAGAGGAGACTTCACGCCGAACATCGAAACCATCGACCGAAAATATTTCAGAAAAGAAAATATACCGGTTGACGAACTGCGTACCGGTACTACCAATATGGAGCTTATAGAGATGTGCTTTGCCTATCACGAAAGCACTAAGTGGGATCCTATTGTAGAATAGTTATCCAAAACAGATAAAAAATGAAAGATACGAAAGAACACATATACAGGTAATATTATGAAATTTCCAGTAGATTTACATACTCATACCATTGCAAGCGATCATGCCTACAGTACCATTCACGATTACATAAGACAGGCCGCCTCAATGGGCATAGAAATGTTCGCCTGCACCGATCATGGTCCTGAACTGTCAGACGGGCCTCATCTCTGGCATTTTCATAACCTGAGAGTGGTGCCTAGAATCGTCGACAATGTTGCCATCCTGAGAGGCATTGAAGCCAACATAACCGCCAACGGTTTTATTGACATCAACAAAGAATCAGTAAACATGCTCGACATTGTGCTGGCAGGTTTTCATCCTAACATCGAGCCTACCGACAAAGACAACCATACCGCGCTGATGGTAAGCGTCATCAAGTCAGGTCTTGTGGATGTGATCTCCCACCCGGGCAACCCTAAATACCCAATTGACTATGAGGAAGTACTGGTCTGCGCTAAGGAGAACAACGTGGCAATTGAGATCAACTCCTCCTCTGATATCAATACCAGAAAAGGCAGCCATAAGAACTGTGTAGCCGTAGCCTCTCTTGCCAGGAAAATCGGCAATATCGTGTCTTTAGGCACCGATGCCCACATATCCTTCTTCTTAGGCAATTTTGATGAATCCTGCCGCATCATCAAGGAAAGCGGACTTTCTGAAGATCAGATAATCAACACCTCTGCCCTAAAGGTTATGGATTT
>DMTG01000072.1 GCA_003477345.1 Succinivibrionaceae bacterium
GAATCAGCAATGATGCCGGCGTCTTTACTAAATGCCATAACTAACCGTTACCTTAATAATTTTCAAGATCTGCTTTATTAGTGCAGATGATTTTTTTTAATGTTATTTTTTAGACAAAAGCTTCAAGGCCGCCACCACAATGGCGCCGGTATCCATTCCGTCACCTGCCTCCTGACTGACGGCCCTGACCGCATCAGATTCGCGGTAGCCAAGATTTACAAGGGCGGATACCGCCTCATCAAATACTGCCTGAGAGCCTGAGTTTTTAGCCTTGGCAGCTGAAGACGGGCTTTCGCTGTTAAAGCGGCCTAAGCGATCTTTTAACTCCACTATCATGCGCTCTGCTGATTTTTTGCCGACTCCCGGGATCCTGATTAGAGAATTGACCTGCTCCTGCAGCACGGCTGCCACAAAGGACGGCACATCAAAGGTGGAGAGTGCGGCTAAGGCGGTCTTAGGGCCGATACCGCTTACTTTTATCAGTACTCTGAAAAGTGCTCTTGCGGTATAGTCTGAAAAGCCGTACAGCACATGAGCATCCTCTCTTACAGAATGATGAATATATACAAAAACCTCTGAATCAGGTTTGCCTATCTCATTTAGCGATGATTCCGGCATTTCCACTTCATAGCCGGTGCCTGATACCTCAATAAGAGCAATGCCCTCATCTACTCTTAAAAGTCTGCCTCTTAAACTTCCTATCATAATCTATGCATGCCGTATAAAAACAATTGTTACCATCTGTTTACCTGAAAAAATCTGACTAGCTGTGCTGCAGTCGGCCTCTTACCGACCCGCTGTCGGCAACCTCGTCGCCCATGGCCATAGTAACACTGCAGGTAAAGCAGTGACATATGGCGCAGGCCAGCGCATCCGCGGCATCGGTCTGAGGGTTCGCGGTAAGATGCAGAATATTTCTGACCATATACTGCACCTGAGTTTTCTCGGCCGCCCCGTAGCCTACCACCGCCTGCTTGATCTGCCTCGGGGTATACTCGTAGACTTCAAGACTGGCCACAGCCCCGGCCACAATAGCACTGGCGCGGGCCTCTGACAGTTTTACCGTCGACTGTACGTTCTTAGATAAAAAGGTTTCCTCTATCGCCATGCAGGTGGGACTGAACTGCTCTATGAGCGTAGTAACTCCCGTGTAAATAATCCTGAGTTTTTCTGCAAGCGTACCGTCGCCTGTTCTGATGCAGCCCGATCCCAGATAGGCAAGCTGTCCCTGCTGCATTCTGACAATGCCGTAGCCGGTAATGCGTGAACCGGGATCTATTCCTATTACTGTCTGCATAAAAAATAAAATTTTATCTTATAAACCAAAAATTACGTACAAATTTTATCAAAAAAGCCGATACCTTGACAGATCTGACTTAGGACGAACGCAGAGAGTGCGCCTGATGCCGCCTTGGCATCTGCGACCTTATTTGTGACCTTTTTTTGGCTGGAAATGCTGACAGGAGTGGATTGGATGGTGCTGGATACAGGAATCGAACCTGCGACCTTTTGATTACGAATCAACTGCTCTACCTACTGAGCTAAACCAGCGCAAGAGGTATTCTAGCAAAACACTGACAAATTTAAAACCAGAAATAAAGAGGAGTGCAGCTTTTGCTTATGGAGTCTGCAGGCAGTAAATGACAACAGTACTGCGCTGTCATAGAATATAGAGGTACACAGGAGAGAGTTTTATGGATAGTTACAGACCGTTGTTTTTTTCGATAGCTGCCCTTATTGCCTGGTGGACTCTGGCCTCTTTGTCGTATCCTGCCATGCCGGTGCTGCCTGAGGAATGGCTGCGCGCCGCTATGCTGGGAGCTGCCATTGCCTATCTGCTTGTAACCGGCAACAGCTACCGCCGAGACGGCCATAATTTAAGCTGCATGTTTCTCTGCAGCGCAGCCCTGATCCCGCCTGCCTACTACCTTGAATACTGGTACCTAGCATCTGACGGTGCAGCCCGCGATCCGGCCGCCCTTGATGCCTCGCTTGCCCATGCCGTCACGGTCTACAATGCCTTCAGATATTTTCTGCTGCTGGTGGCTTTCATAATTCTTGCAAAATCTTTTATTAGAAATTTCAAAAATTTCTAAATAAAAATTACCAAAACTGCAACTTCTGATCTTTTTTTGTATCAGATGCCCTCTTGCCTGTCTGGATAATGGGTCCGAAATTTTATTAGGGAACCTTATCCATGAAGAAACTATCACTGAAAAAAACTCTGCTCTGCCTTGGCGTTGTATCCTGCCTTTGTCAGAGCGCCCTGGCAGGCCCGGTGCTCAGCCACATATCCGTAGAATCCGCAGCCTCAATCAACAACCAGAAACTTGCCGGTCTTCTTAAGAAATATCAGGGCCGCGAGATTGATGCCGTGCTGCTGCAGGCGGTGCTGGATGAAGTCACCCGCTACTACAGAAAAAACGGCTTCCCGTCCGCAAGCGCCTATCTGCCGGAGCAGAGAACCCGTACCGGCAGCATCTCAGTGGGCGTACTGACTCCTAAAATCGGCAAAGTCGCAGTTATAAATCACGCAAGACTCAGAAACTCTGCCGTAAGACGCCTGTTTAAAGATCTCTACAGCCTTAAAAACACTCTGGCGGATAATGACTCCGTGGAGTCAATCCTCTATAGGCTTGCAGATCTGAATGTCTTCGACATTCGCGGCAGCTACCGCGACGGCAGGGCTCCTGATGAGCTGGATCTTGACATCAGGCTTGACAGAACCTCCCCTGCAGCCTTTGAGATCTTCACCGACAACTACGGCACCAAGGCCGCCGGCAGATACCGAGCCGGCCTCTATACTGACTTTAGAAATCTGACCTCCAATGCAGACACACTCAGCCTGTTTGCAGCCAGAAGCAATGAAAAGCAGACCAATCTGTCCTTAGGCTATGAAATACCGGTAAACGCCTACCCTACCGTACTAGGCGGCAGCTTCTGCCTGGGCAGCTACGAGCTTGCCGGCGACTATGAAATCTTAGGCGCTCAGGGTACCTCCTATACCTATGAGCTTTTTGCAAAGCAGCCGCTGCTGCGCAGCAGGGGCTATAGGCTCACAGCCTCGGCAGGCGCCCGCTATCGCGATCTTAAAGATGAATTTAAAGAGTTCGCGCTTGAATTTAAAAAACACACCACCGCAGGCTATCTGAAACTTTCAGGCGCCTTTAATGAGGGGCATTTCTCGCTGGGCTCCGATGTCGCCGCCACCTTTGGCAGGCTTGCAGCAGACGATGACTATGGAATAACCGAAGAAGGCAGCTTCAGCAAGATAAATGGCTCACTCAGCCTGCGTTATTCCTTAAACGACAGCCTTGCCCTGTTTTGTAAAAATGAGCTGCAGCTAGGCTCAGACAATCTTGAGAGCTCTGAAAAATTTCAGGCCACAGGTCCTTATGCACTCACCGCCTTCAACAGTTCTATAGCCAATACTGACTCAGGTTATCTAAACTCCCTGGGGCTTGCCTATAAACCTATAGACAGCTTCAATCTGACATTAAGTCCGCATTTTGACATGGCCTTTGTGTCAGATAAGGTCTATGGGCACGGCTCTCTGTACGGCAGCGGACTTGATATTGACCTAAAAGCCGGCGGCTTTTTTGCAAACCTCAAAGGCGCCGCCGCTCTCAGCTCCAGCGACAGCTATAAGTACAAAGATGACTATCAGTTCTTTGTAAGACTTGGATATATTTACGCTTAATAAAAGCACAGGGATCACTCATGCAAAAATTTAATTCCATCAAGGTATCACTCGTAAGTCTAAGCTCAGTTATGCTGGGCTCCTCCATTGCCCACAGCGCCGATCTGCCGACAGGAGGTGAGGTGCTGCACGGTGACGTAAGTATTGTCACAACTCAGAACGATATGATGGTAAGAGCCAGCGGCAGTTCTAAAAACAATGTCATCAAATGGGAAAGCTTTGATATCGCTCAGGGCAATTGTGTCAGTTTCGGGCTCAACAACTACCTGAATCTGGTCGGAGGCTCGAACCCAAGCGTCATCAACGGCACTCTAATGTCGGTTGGAAATATGTACCTGGTAAACCCCAACGGCATCACTCTAGGGCTTAACAGCGAGCTTGCAGGACAGAACATTCACCTGTCCACCGCCAGAATCAGCGATGACGACATCACCGCCTTCGCCTCCACCGGCATTCTTGATGTCCAGGGCAAAGGCATGGGCCGTGTCAGCCTGCTAGGCAAAGTCACCTCAGACAACCTCATCATTGACGCAGGTCAGGTGATAATCCGCGACGTTGGCAAAATAAAATCCTTCAGTGATAAAAAGCCTAATCCTACCCTGTCGGTTACCAGCTCCGTAAAACGTGTAGATGTGGGCGGCAGCTCAGGGACCGATCTGGCGCTCTACGGTCTTAACGCTGACTGTGGTCTTGTCGATCACACAGGAGAATTTGCAGTCTCTACCGCAGCTGAGTTTATGGATATCGCCAAAGCCCCGGAAAAGTCCTACTTTCTGACTAACGATATCGATCTTGGTGTAATAGATACAACCGCAGACGCTAATCTCGGGTTTTCAGGCAGACTGGACGGAGCCTACAACAATGTAACCTATTCGCTTTCAATAAGTCAGGACGCAGGCAGGAATATCGGTCTTTTCAGCACTCTAAAAGATGCTGAAATCTCCAATTTAGGCATCAGTGCCACCATTAACGTCACAGGCAGTGCCAGTGGCAGCAGCATCGGCGCGCTGGCAGGTCGCATTCAGGGCGGCAGCTACAGCGGTATTGATGCCTACGGCGCCGATATCTATGTGCAGGGCAGCAATCTAAAACTTGGCAGTATCGCAGGTGAAGTTGAATCAGGCAGCACTGTCAGCACCTTTTCTAAAGTGACAGGCTCGCTGTCCACTCGATCTGAAAGTCTAGCAGGCAAAAACTCCTCTCTTACCGCAGGCAGCCTTTTTGGCTATGCCGACACTCTTAATGCCGATGATACAGTAAGCGGCTATTCAGAAATCCTAAAGTCCCTAGGAGACGGCAGTGCCCAGCTGAAAGATAACCTTGCTCTTACCTCAGAGAACGGCTACCTGCTGACAGATAACAGCACCTATCGCCTTAGCGGTTTTTATGATCCTCTTTTTATAAGAGACTTCACCTTTGACTATGACGGCAGCGTTAAAGACTACAGCTCTCTCATGTCCTCAGAGGCCTTCAGATTTACTGACTATGTCAGCATTGAAAAAGACTACATAGGTTTAGCGCTTGATGGCGGTGTTTATTCTCATACTCTGAAGTCTGCCTCCTCAGGACGCGGCTTTTACTTTGTAGATGAAAATGGCAATGCCTCTGCCGTAGGCAAAGGTCTTATAACCATCATTGCCCCGGA
>DMTG01000189.1 GCA_003477345.1 Succinivibrionaceae bacterium
AGGAGAACAACTTCATCTTCGGGCTTTCCGTAGAAGATGTTCAGCACTTAAAGCGCAACGGCTACAATCCTCGGGCTTACTACAATAACAACCCTGAGATTAAGGCTGCTCTTGACTGGCTGGATACTGACTACTTCACTCCAGGTGAGCCAGGTGCCTTATCCTCCATTAAGAGATCTCTCTTAGACGGCGGTGATCCGTTCCTGGTACTGGCTGACTTTGCATCCTATGCCGATGCGCACCAGCGCGTTGAAAAGCTGTATGCCAACAAGTCCGCCTGGGCCAAGGCTGCGATTATAAACTCTGCCTCCATGGGCAAGTTCAGCTCCGACAGAGCAATCGAAGACTATGCCAACAAGATCTGGGATCTTAACAGCTATGAGATTAAAGACATCAAGTCCTAGTCTATAAACGATAACAGGTTCTGTATTTCTTTTCTGAAGTGCAGAACATTTTTTATTTCTGCAATCAACAAACTGATAATTTAGTTATATTTTATTTGGAGTTTTATATGCTGGTAAAGTTTAAAAAATGCCTGATGGTATCCGCAGCAGTCATGCTGTTTGTAACCGCCGGCTGTCAGAATACGCAGCCTGTGCAGTCACCAACCATTGCCTACTGGAATCCTCAGTCAAAGGTTGCCGACGATCTGGTGCAGTTTGTCAATGACATAAGCGATCCAAAGTCCTCAAAGTTCGTACCGGAAGCTGACCGTATTGCGGTGTTCGATCTTGACGGAACCTTAGTCGGCGAGACCTATCCATCCTATTTTGACTGGGTAATGTTCACCCACCGCGTTCTGCATGATCCATCCTACAAGGCCAGCGCCGATATGAAGAAATTCGCCCGCGAGCTTGAGGCCGGCTTTAAAGCAGGCAAGCTGCCAAAAGATGCCGAGAAGATCCATGCCTATTATTCGTTCTTAAGCTATAAGGGCATGACTCCTGCCGAGCTTAAGGACTATGCCCGTGAATTCAAGCATTCCAAGGCCGAAGGCTTTGCTAATCTCACCAGAGGCGATGCCTATTTCAGACCTATGGTAGAGCTTGTTAAGTTCCTAGAGTCCAAGGGCGTTACCGTATTTATCGTCAGCGGTACCGAGAGAAACATCGTAAGAGTTTTAGCTGAAGATATTCTGGATGTACCAGCCTACAGAATCATTGGCTCTGACGGCAGAATGGAAGCTGAAAATCAGAAGGGCAAAGACGGGCTTGACTACGTATATCAGCCAAATGATAAGGTCATTTATACTGGTGAGCTCATTTCCAAGAACGTGAAAATGAACAAGGTGGCCATTATGGAGCGTGAAATCGGCAAGGTTCCTGTACTGGCCTTCGGTAACAGCTCAGGCGATCTCTCCATGGCTCAGTACATCACCAATAATTCTGATTACGAAGGCAGAGCCTACATCCTGATGGGCGATGATGACCAGCGCGAGCACGGCAGCGAGCAGAAGGTTGCAAAGCTTAAGCAGTACTGCAGTGATCACGGCTTCTATACCATCTCCATGAAGAATGATTTTGAAACCGTATACGGCGAGGGTGTTACTTTAGAAAAGTAATGCCGTAAGTTTACAAGAGATAAATAGCTAAGGCCTCATCTTTATAAAAAGGTGAGGTTTTGTTTTTAAGGCACTATGGTGCCGTAGGACCAGGAGGAAATTCCTCCCAGGTTGAGAAGATAGCGATAGCCTGCCTTCTTGAGCTTTTCACAGCCCTCAAGTGCCCGCTTGCCCGTCTTGCAGTAGAGGATCAGAATGCGGTCGCGGTTAGGGAGCAGGGGATTTAAGGCATCATCTCTGATTTTATCTAAGGGAATATTGATAGCATCAGGAATATAGCCTAAAGCCACCTCATCAGGATCTCTGACATCGATTAAGGTTGCTCTGCCCTGATTTATAAGGTTCAAAGCAATCCTTGGCGGAATATCCTGTATCCCTTCTTTTACCGTGAATTCCTGAGCCTCGCGGGACTCTTCTGGCCATAAGGATGGAAACATTGTTTTATCTTTAAAAGCGTGCAGTGCCCGCTGTTACTAGCTGTTAAAAGATTTTCTGATTTTATCTACGATAGCAGAGGTTGAGAAACCATCTACAAAAGGCAGGATTCTAACCTGTCCGCCGTTGGCTTCCACCTCTACATGGCCTGCAATCTGCTCAGGCCTGTAGTCACCGCCTTTTACCAGAATATCCGGCAGTATTCTTGAGATTAAAAGCTGAGGGGTATCTTCATCAAAAGCCACCACATAATCAACACAGTCAAGAGCAGCCAGAAGCTCCATGCGCGCCTCCAGCGGCACGATAGGACGGGTAGGGCCTTTAAGCGCCTGCACAGAGCGGTCAGAATTTACCGCAACAATAAGTCTGTCGCCTAGAGCTCGGGCTCTCTTTAAATAGCTGACGTGACCCTTGTGCAGAATATCAAAGCAGCCGTTGGTCATAACTACCTTGAGGCCTTTGGCTTTAAGCTTTTTCATCTCTTCGCACAGATCTTCAGCCGAGATGACGCCGGTGTTGTATTCCTTGGCTGAGCCTTCAAGCTCACGGGCAAGCTCATCTGGAGTTACGGTAGAGGTACCCATTTTGCCTACTACAATGCCGGCAGCGCGGTTGGCAATTTCGCAGGATTCTACAATACCCACGCCATTGGCAAGACAGGTGCCCAAAGTTGCAATTACTGTATCGCCGGCGCCGGTTACATCGTAGACTTCACGGGCGCGGGTCGGCATATGTACGGCTTTCTCACCTGGTCTAATAAGAGACATGCCGTCTTCTGATCTTGTAACCAGCAGGTATTTGAGATGGCATCTTTCAATCAGTGCCAGGGCTTTTTCCTCCAGATCTTCGTTGGAGGTTACCTTGCCTACTACGGCCTCAAACTCTGACATATTAGGGGTTAACAAGGTTGCTCCCTGATATTTTTCAAAGTCTGTGCCCTTAGGATCTATAAGAATAGGGATATTGTATTCATTGGCAATTCTGATCATGCCCTGAATGTAGCTGAGAGTGCCTTTGCCGTAGTCAGAGCAGATAACTACCTTGCTGTCCTTGAGGGCGGCTTTAAAGGCTTTTAGCATCTGATCTTCAGTAACATTGTCAATGCGGTTTTCAAAATCCAGACGCAGTAGCTGCTGATTGCGGCTTACCACTCTTAACTTGGTAATGGTCTGCTGCTTAGGGGAGATTATGAACTCAGGGGATACGCGGTGATCCTGCATGATTTTCTCAAGCTTGACCGCAGCCTCATCGGCGCCGACCACGCCTAAAAGAGAGCAGGGAGCGGT
>DMTG01000130.1 GCA_003477345.1 Succinivibrionaceae bacterium
GCATTATTAACAAGGATATCAATATTCTTCGAAAAATATGCTTCTACTTCACTCACTTTTGTTTCAAAACTTTTCACATCGGTATTATCCAATTGAAGGCCATAAATCTTTCGTTCGGGATGTTTTTCCGTAAGACACTTAACAACGCTCTTTAGTTTTTCCTCATTGCGTCCGGTAATGATGAGATTATAGCCGCCTTCGCAGAATCTGCGGGCGCAGGCCTCACCGATGCCGCTGGTGGCGCCGGTTATCAGAACTGTTTTTTTAGTCATTTGCATCTCCTTATAGTTTAAGGTTCACGATATCTTGATGTTATATATATTTTTTTACAGATGAAGCAGATGTCTGCCGCAGTAATAGCCAAAAGCGCTGGCTGCAATTCCTAATATCAGATTCAGTGCGATATAAAGAACGGCAGAGGCAAAGCTGCCCTGTAAAATCAGCTTGAATGAGTCAAGCGAGAAGGTTGAAAAGGTGGTAAAGCCGCCAAGAAATCCTGCCACCGCCAGATTCTTAAGATACACAGGAGCGGTGTAGAGGGTTACGCTGAAGATGAGTCCTATGACAAGACTTCCTAAGACGTTGACACACAGCGTACCTAAGTTTATCGCGCAGGGAAAGTGTTTGAGCACGGCGCAGGATACCAGATAGCGGCTGACAGCACCGATAAAGCCGCCTGCGCCGATGCACACTAGATTTAAAATTCCGTAGTTCATAAACTTACTGGTAGATGCCTTTTAGAAATTCGTTGGAGTTTTTCTCTCTTGCGATGGTGGTATCAGGACCGTGGCCGGAGAGCACCTGAGTATCATCAGGCAGCACGAAGAGTTTTTTTCTGATGCTGTTTAAAAGATCGTCAAGGCTGCCGCGCGGGAAATCGGTTCTGCCGATGGATCCTGCAAAGAGCGAGTCACCGCTCAGCAGAATTTTTTCCTTCTCAGAGTAGTAGCAGACGCCGCCCGGGGTATGACCAGGAGTTGCGATTACCTGCATCTCAAGCTCAGGCAGGAGCTTTACCGTCTGGCCGTCCTTTACGAATTCAGGAGTAAAGCCTTCGCTTCTAGGCATACCGAAGCCGCTTGCCTGATCATCCATATGTGTTATAAGAAATCTGTCCTCAGCGGCAGGGCCTACAATAGGTGCTCCTGTAAGACGGGAGATTTCGGCCGCACCGCCTATGTGATCTAAATGGGCATGCGTGAGCAGAATAAAGACGCAGGTCAGCTTCTGCTTTTCAAGGTGCGCCATGATTTCCTCGACATCTCCGCCGGGGTCGCAGACCACGGCAGTACGGCTGTCGTCATAGATTATGCGGCAGTTCTGGTAGAAGAGAGTCACAGGTACGGTGTCAATGTTAATCATAGCAGCTCCTTATGTTTTACAGTGCTAGCTTACCGCAATTTCGAGACCTTTCAGGTAAAAACTTTCAGGGCACGGCAGGGCAATCACATGATCGTCATCCTGTCTTAGGGCTGATACCACCTGAGCTTCAACTCCTGCCTCGAGTGCCGCATCGGCGACTATCTTCTGGAAGAGTTCAGCATCGACGAGACCTGAGCAGGAGAAGGTCAGAAGGCGGCCGCCTTTTTTTACAAGCTTAAGTCCCAGGCGGTTGATATCCTGGTAGCCGCGGCAGGCGCGTCTGAGATTGGCAGCGCTTTCGGCAAATTTCGGCGGATCGAGAATTACGAGATCGTACTGTTCGCCTTTTTCAGCCTGCTTTCTCAGAAATTCAAACACATCGGCCTTAATGAAGCGGCAGTGCCCCGGATCGAGATGATTCTGAGCAACTCCGGCCTTGGCTGCACTGAGGGCAAGCTCGGAGACATCGACATTCTCAACTCTGGCAGCGCCGCCTTTGAGCGCCCACAGTCCAAAGCCTCCGGTGTAGCAGAAGCAGTTTAGCACTCTGCAGCCTTTGGAAAGCTCGCCTGCTCTGATTCTGCTTGCTCTCTGATCGAGGTATGCTCCGGTCTTGTGGCCGTTGGCGATGTTGACAGGCAGCAGCACGCTGCCGCCTTCCTTAACGTAAATCACCTCGTCAGGCTCTCTGCCCCAGAGCAGACCTTTCTGCTCTTCAAGACCTTCCTTGACGCGGGATTTTAAGTCAGAGCGCTCATAGCCTGAAGACTTTGGATACAGCTCTCTGAAGGTTTCGATGATGGTATCGCGGAAAACCTCCATGGCAAGGGAGGAGATGGAGATGACTATGAAATCATTGTATCTGTCGACCACAAGACCCGGCAGAAAGTCGCCTTCGGAAGCTACAAGTCTCACTCCGTCATTGCCGCGAGCGATGACGCTTTTGCGCAGTGCGCAGGCTGCCTTGATCCTCTCTTTGAAAAAGTCAGCGTCCGGCACTGTGTCCTCATTGAAGGACAGGGCTCTTATCCTTATCTGTGACTTCGGGCTGTAGATGCCGTAGCACAGAAACTCTCCGGTGTCTGAGACCACCTTTACCAGATCGCCAGCGCTTATAGCTTCAGAGATCTTACTTTCATCGACGGCCTTTGAAAAAATCCAGGGATGATGCCGGCGCAGTGATTTTTCGCGCCCTTGGTTTAAATAGATTGTGTTCATTATAAAAAAACAGACTTCGCTAAAACGGTGCTGCTGCCTTGTTTATTGCGGTGCAGAGCAGATATAAGTTTAAAAAAATTCAGATTAAAAACTATAATAAGGCTATTGTAACTTATATTGCATAAAAACAGACAGGTCTTATAGGAGAAGGCTGAACTGAACCTCTGCAGACGGGTTTTAACTGCATTTTTTTCACGATTATAAGTCGCATCTAAGTTTATATGGCTGAGAATAGGCGCGTGTTTTGTAAATTGAGATAATTATTATGAAGATTAAGCTGACAGGTCGGACTGTAAAGATCGCTCTATCCCTGATAGTACTGCTCCTTGCTCTGTGGTGGGTGTGGAGTTCCTTTTTCAGAGCCGAGGCTCCTAGCTATATGACTCTGCATCCGGTGATACGCGATATTTCTCAGAAGGTGTATGCAACCGGCACTCTTTCTGGCAAGAATGAGGTGGAAGTCGGCGCTCAGGTTTCAGGTCAGATTTTAAATCTCAATGCCCAGGTCGGCGATGAGGTGAAAAAGGGCGATCTGCTCTGTCAGATAGAGCCGAAGCTGCTTGAGAACAGTCTCAAAACCTCCAAGGCCGAGCTTAACATTATCTCCGCCCAGATAAAATCCAAGCAGGCTGAAATCAGCAAGCTCAAGCTTGAGGATACCCGTCAGCGCAATCTGCTGAAGATCAACGCCACATCAAAGCAGGACTATGAGAGTGCCAAGGCCGCCTATGAAATAGCGCTTGCAGGTCTTGAAGAGCTCGAGGCCAATTATGAGAAGGGGGAGGTTTCAGTTAAAACCGCTGAAACCAATTTAGGCTATACCAAAATCCTGGCCCCTATGGACGGTACGGTTTACGGCGTCGTGGTAGAGGCCGGCCAGACGGTTAACGCCAATCAGACCACACCTACCATTCTGCGCATGGCAGATCTTGATCATATGATTGTCGAGACTGATATTGCCGAGGCGGACGTGGTCAAGGTAAAGCCTGGCATGGAGTGCTCCTTTACTATCCTAGGTCTGCCTAACCGCGAGTTCAAGGCGGTGTTAGGCCGCGTGGCGCCAGCACCATCCTCAGCTAACAGCAGCTCCTCCTCATCTTCTTCAAGCTCCTCTTCAAGCTCTTCTTCAAGTTCGTCAGCCATCTACTACCAGGCAGATCTTGAAGTTGACAACTACGACCGCACTCTGCGCATCGACATGACTGCCGATGTAACCATCAACATCGCCAGTGTAGAGAAGGCCCTATGTGTGCCGCTTACTGCGCTGCGCTCAGACAGAACTGATTCAGGCACCGTCTACGTGCTTGAAGATAACAGGGTTTTGGAGCGAGAACTGCAGTTTGGCATCAGAGACGATCAGTACATAGAGGTCAAATCAGGTCTTGATGAAAACACTGAAGTCGTGATTGGCGATGATGTGAAAACCGCCGAGCAGGAAGCCAAGAGCTCAAGCCGCATGCGCGGTCCGCGCTTCTAGCAGGAGGTTCGTCATGTCAGAGAGTGATGTGCTGCTGGAGCTTGCGGACATCCGCCGCTCCTACGGCGAAGGCACGCAGACAACTGAAGTTCTGCACGTTATAAATTTCAAGGTAAGACGCGGAGAGCTGGTGGCCATCATTGGACCGTCGGGCTCGGGCAAATCTACCCTCATGAATATCATAGGCTGTCTCGACAAGCCTACTGTGGGCAGCTATTTTGTCTCGGGGAGAGATACCTCGACACTAGATACCGATGAGCTGGCGGCCCTGCGCCGTGATTTCTTCGGCTTTATCTTTCAGCGCTACCATCTGCTTGGACATCTGGATGCCAAGGAAAACGTGCAGGTGCCTTCCATCTACGCAGGCTATAAAAAGGACAAGCGCACCGTAAGATCGCGCGAGATTCTAGAAAAGCTCGGACTGGGAGAGAGAGTGGATTTCCTGCCGTCCCAGCTGTCAGGCGGTCAGCAG
>DMTG01000264.1 GCA_003477345.1 Succinivibrionaceae bacterium
CTGCAGTCTGGGCGCTGGCGGCAGCGGCACTTGGCTGAGGCGCTGCTGCGGCGTTTGGAACCTTGCCTTCAGCGGCGAGCTTCTGTCTTTCTTCTCTAAACTGCTGCTGAAGTCTGGCAGCTCTCGCGGAGAGCTCAGATAAAGACAGTTCTCTGACATTTTCGCTTGCAGAAACGGTTTTTTCACCCTGAACTTTAAGCGCGGGATCCGCTGGTACTGTTTCAGCACTGCTTTCCTGCGGAACGGTTCTGCTTCCTGGAATCAGATTTCCTCTGCGGGCGGTATCGGCAGCCTTGGCTATCAGTGAGTGAATGCGCTGCGCTGTTTCCTTGGAAATCTTGTCTTCATAAGGCTCTTCCAGCGAATTTCCGCGGTTATGCTTGAATATGTCAAGGTAGGTGGAATCGTCAGGGAATTCATTTAAAGCCTGTCTTAAGTACCTTGTCATTATCTGGGGAGTGGTACTGCCAGGAGCCTCTTTTACCGGAGCGGTTTCCTTGAGCTTTGCAAGCACTTCGGGCTGATTGCTCTCAATATAGGCAATCGAAGTCTGCAGAGAACGGTCCGTTGCCAGCTTGCTTTTGGTGCTGAGCGGAGTGTTGGGCACATAAACATTGCGTACAGCAAGATCTCTTTCAAGTCCTGCGCCCATGGTGCCGTGATCGGTCAGATTTACCAGACTCTCGCAGATGAATTTTGACAGGGCCTTGCCGGCGCTGGTGCCTTCTTTTAAAGGTGGCGGCAGGTTATCAAGGCTTGAACTTAAGGCCTGGGCGGCATCTCTTGAGCGTACGAGCTTTTTGCCGGTAGAAAGATTCTGGGCTACTTTTTCCTGCAGTGAAGGGTCACGGTTTATAACCTGTGCACTGAGCTTCTTGTACTGTCCCTGGGCTTCTTCAGCCTGATCAGGGCTTATGTTCTTGAGCGCTTCAGGATTCTTTATGTATTCATTAAGGGTACTTTGCAGATTGTTTAGCGAGCGTGACAGACCTTCAGAAAGCAGTCCCTGCTCTCTTGAAAGCACGCTTAGATAAGAAACAGTGGCTGATGCGTTTATCCTTGGTTGAGCCTGTCTGTTGCTGCTGTCCGCGGTGCTGTCAGCCTTTTTAGAAGGAGCGCTTTTGTCTGCCTCTTTGATGTTTACATCAAAACTATCCATAATTCTGCTTAATTTTAATATACGTAATTATTGATATGATAACAAAAAATTAAATAAAAGCCGTTATTTATGTCGTGTTTTTGAGTGAAAAATACCGTTTATTCCAAAATGAGAAACTGTAGATCTTATATTCACTTAAAAAGGCTTAAAATTAAGCAGACTACTATGGAGAAAAATATGCGCACTCTTTCCAATATTAAAACAGTTCTCTGTGCAGGATTGCTGGCCGCTGCCTGCTATGTGCCTGCCCATGCGGCACACTCAAGCTACAGCCCTATGGCTCCACGTCAGATTTCCATGGAGGCATCTTCTAAGGATTACAGTTATGGCCTTACGCTGCTGCCAGGCAATTCGATTGACAGCATTGAGCCTCTTGGCCGCAATGTGGCCTGGTTTATTAATTACAATATTCTAGACCGCTATATGCTCCGCCCGCTGGCGCATGGCTACTCCTATCTGCCGCAGCCTGTGCAGGACGGCTTTGGCAATTTCTTTTTCAACCTGTCTGAAATAAACAATACCCTCAATAATGTTCTGATAGGCGAGTTTGCTGACGGCGGAATCAGTTTTGCCAGACTTTTAATCAATTCAACCATAGGTCTTTTAGGCTTCATAGATGTAGCCTCCTATATGGGAATTGAACGTCACCGCATGGCCATGGGCACAGCCTTAGGCAGAATGGGGGCAGATCAGGGCGCCTACGTACTGCTGCTTGGACCTAATACCATGAGAAACCTGCACGGCAGCACTATTGATAATATGCCGCGCTATCTCTGGCTTAACGGTTTTGTTTCATTAGGACTTAGTGCGTTAGAAACAGTGCATGACAGAGCGCAGCTTATAGGGCAGGAGGAAATGGTGGATAATGCTATTGACCCGTATGCCCAGGTAAGGCAGATCTATCTGATGTTCCATGAAGGCAAGGTAAATCCTGACAAGGCAGTATCTACCGAGCAGACTGTAGATGAATCCTATATGGATGAGATAGACTAGAATCTTTGCGGCATTATAAACAACAACTATAAAAATTAAGGAATAAAAGCATGCCAGTTTCTGATCTGAGTGCCCTTAGGACTCAAATAGATGAGACAGACGAGAAAATAATCAAACTCCTGGCCGAGCGCGCAGAACTTGTAAAGCAGGCAGTTGCTGCTAAAAAGGAAAACAAGACGGCTGCCTATTCAAAAGAGAGGGAGTCTTATCTTTTAACCAGCCGCAGAGAAATGGCAAAGAAATACGGAGTGCCTGAAGGGCTGGCCTCCGATATTCTAAAGCGTATCCTGCGCGAATCCTATCACGGTGGCGAGGGACGTTACGCCCGTCTTATGAAAACTCCGGGAGACGTGGTCATAGTGGGCGGCAATGGCGGCATGGGCAGTATCTTTAAACGCTATTTTGAGAATTCAGGCTACCAGGTCTTCTGTTTTGGCCACAGAGGCTGGGACAGGGCGCCTGAATATCTGAAAAATGCCAGAATAGTGATAGTTACCGTACCTATTGATATCACAGTTCAGGTCATAGAACAGCTGTCTCCTCTGCTCAGGGACGATATGATCCTGTGTGACTTCACCTCTGTAAAGGTCCCTATCGTGGAGGCCATGCTGCGCTGTCACAAAGGTCCGGTGCTTGGCCTGCATCCAATGTTCGGTCCGGATGTGAAAAGTCTTGTAAAGCAGGTTATTGTGACGGTGCCTGCAAGAGATGAAGAGGCAAGCCGTTTTCTTGTGGAGCAGTTCTCTCTGTGGGGCGCTACCATCGTCAACACCAAAGCCAGTGAGCACGACAGGGCCATGCGCATAATCCAGGCCTTAAGGCATTTTACAACCTACTGCTATGGCCTTTTCATGGCTTCCATTGGACAGGATCTTCATACGCTGCTTGAGCTGAGTTCTCCTATTTACCGCATGGAACTTATGATGGTAGGCCGTCTGTTTGCCCAGGATCCTCGACTGTATGCAGATATCATTATGTCTTCAAAAGAGAATTATGAGCTTTTAGCTTCGTATGTAGAGAGCCTGCGTGAGGAGCTTTCGGTGATTGCAGACAAAGATGTGGAAGGATTTACACAGAGATTCCTGAAAGCAAGAGAGTACTTCGGTGATGATGCCGACAGCTTCCTTAAAGAAAGCGGGGCTATCTTGGCAAAATTACAGGATGAGAGAGTAAAAGAATGTTAAAGAAAATTGGAAAAATTGCTCTTGTTTTTCTGATACTGTTTATGATAGCAGGAATTGCAGGTATTTTTATAGGAAACAGTATGATTGACAGCAAAATGAATGCGGTGCTGTCGAAAATAGAGCATAAGGTTTCAGGTCTTAAACTTCAGAATGCCTCAAAAAAATCCGGCTTACTTTCAAGAAGCGGTATTCTGGTCTGGGAATATTCCTCAGACAAGCTTGCACCGCTGGGTGTAAAGAAAATTACCGGGGCTACCGAATATAATATTGGCGTAGGTCTGTTTTCAGTCAATGCCGATTTTAAAAACATGGAAGGCGAAGGCAATCTCAATGACATCCTGCGCAGCTTCAGCATCACTCCTATAAGCTATGAAGGAAAAGCTTCAGCCTCGCTTCTGTCCATGTCAGCAAAATTTCTGCTCAAAACCTCTGAGGCTACCGCAACTCTCCCTGATGGCTACTGCTCAATAGGTGAGAATTCAGTATCTGTAAAAAGCTCCGGCTTCTCCTCTGCAGATATCGAAATCGGCAATGCGGCAGTCAAATGTCAGGGCACTGACACCTTTAACGGCAAACCATCCTACGTGCTGGATGTAGAGAATTTCAAAATCAAGGCATCTCCAAAGTTCAGCGACGGAAACATTATTCTCAATAGCGCAGGGATTATGCTGAAATCCCTAAACGGTGAGGCTTCCTCGCTTTATCTTATTGGCTTTTCTCCAAAGGATCAGGTCAAGGATCCAACTTTGCGAGAGGCGCTTAAGGCATCTGACATCGATATGACCATAAGCCTTGAAGATAAAGACTCTCATAACCGCTATGAGCTTGCAGGTGAAGGCAGAGGCAGCATAGCTTACGCTTTCCCATACATAAGAGCAGGTCATGAGCAGCCTTTCTATCCATTTGATAACATAAAATTCGAGGCGTCCTTAGAGAGAATAAATCCTATGGTTATCTCAAAGCTTGCCAAGGCTGACTCCAAGGAAATCCCGGCGCTTGTTTTAAGTGCCCTGTCAAATCCTCTGGTGTTTAAGCTTGGCAGATTCAGCTTTGATCATCAGGGCGAGTCATTCTCAAGCTCCGGCACATTCAGTACCAATGTCGATAAGCAGACTATGAAGCCTGTCAATATGAAAGCCGATGTCAAATTAAGCGGCGGCCGCAGATTTACTCAGGGGATCATGGGCAGTGACTACCAGGAAGCACTCGATGATGCGGTAATGAACGGCTCGGTTTCTTTTGACGGCAAGAACTACAGTACCCACGCCGTGTTTGCAGGCAATAAGCTGACTATGAACGGAGTTGCTTTGAATTTTAATAAATAGTCACTATTTCTAGTAAGAGAGAGAAAATAACAGTTTTAGTGGAGAAAAAATGCGCGCGTTGCTATTTATCGGAATGCAGATTGCCATACTGCTGGTAGTAAGTATTGTTGGCAATGTACTTATGTATCTGTTTGGAGTGCAGATTGACAGCACTTCTTATCTGGGACTGCTTTGTATGTGTGCCGTGTATGGCTGCGTAGGATCGGCAATTTCGCTTTTCATGTCCAAGATGATGTGTAAAAAGGCCTATCGCGTAAGGGTTATAGAGGTTCCCCGCACACAGGAGGAGCAGTTTTTAGTAAGCACTGTCACACAGCTGGCCTCTCAGGCAGGTTTCAATACTCCGGAAATTGGAATCTATAATTCACCTGATCCGAATGCCTTTGCTACCGGACATAATAAAAATGCCGCTCTGGTAGCTGTCTCATCAGGCCTTTTAAACAGCATGAGCCGTGAAGAAATCAAGGGCGTGCTCGGGCATGAAATTTCTCATATCAAAAACGGAGATATGGTTACCATGGCCCTGCTGCAGGGAGTACTGAACACCTTCGTCTACTTCCTGTCCTATATAGTTGCAAGCATTGCGGCCAATGCCTTAAGAGGAAACCGCGACAGCAGCAGTTCATCATCTTTTTCAGGCACTTTTATGTTTTATGCCATAAATTCCCTGATGCAGATGCTCTTTGGCTTTGCTGCCACCATAGTTCTGATGTGGTTCTCAAGATGGCGTGAATTCCGTGCCGATGCCGGCTCTGCCGATCTTAACGGCAAAGAGTGCATGATAAAGGCGCTGGAAGCTCTAAAGCGCGGAGTGCAGCCTCAGTCAAATGAAGGGAAGGCTTCCATGCAGGCTTTATGCATTAACGGGGCATCTAATCTTTCGGTGCTGTTTATGAGCCATCCTCCTCTTGATAAGAGAATTGAGGCCCTGAGATCTAGATAATATAAAGGCAGAGAGCGTGTTTCTCTGCCTTTTTTCAGCTTTACAACAATTTTTAGTAGAGAGGCAAGTATGCAGAATCGTCCAGAAATTGTCGCAGAATTATCAGGAAACCATGATGGAAATCTAGAGCGTGCTCTAAAGCTTATGGATCTTGCTGTTGCAAATGGAGCTGACGCGGTGAAAATTCAGACCTATACCGAGGATTCTCTGACTATAGATTCTGACAGACCGGAGTTTCAGATTAACGGCGGTCTCTGGGACGGGCAGACTTTGTACAGTTTATACAAAAAGGCCAAAACTCCCAGAGAGTGGATGAAACCTATGTTTGAACATGCAAGAAACAGGGGAATTAAGCTTTTCAGTTCACCTTTTTCTGCGTCCGACGTAGAAGCCTTAGAGGCGGCTGGTTGTCCCCGCTACAAAATTGCCTCGTTTGAATTGAACGATGTTGATCTGATAGCTTTATGCGCCTCGACTAAAAAGCCTATGGTTATGTCTACAGGACTTGCCCTGCTGCAGGAAGTAGATCGTGCAGTGGAGATTGCCAGAAAGAATGGCTGTCAGGATCTGACGCTGCTGCATTGTGAGAGCCGCTATCCTGCTGATCCGAAACTGTTTAATCTTAAAACAATCAGCTTCTTTAAAAAGCGCTATGGCTGTAAAGCGGGGCTGTCTAATCATGCTCTTGGCGATACTCTGGATATCGCTGCTACAGTCCTGGGTGCAGACATGATAGAAAAGCACTTTACCGACGACAGATCTAAAGGCAGCGTAGACAGTGCATTTTCAATGGAACCTTCCGATCTTAGTCAGCTAAGGCAGGATACAGAAACAGCGGTTACTGCTCTGGGCATTGAAGATATCGTGCTCAAGGAAGATGAATATGATATGCGCAACGGGAGACGCAGCGTATACCTGGTAAAATCGCTGAAACGAGGTGAAGTACTAAGCCGCGAGCATGTAAAGGTCATAAGACCAGGCTTAGGTATGGAGCCTTATCTGCTTAAATCTCAGCTAGGCAGGAAAGCCGCGCGTGATCTGGATGCGCCGCTGCCGCTTAGAACAGATGATCTGGAAGACTGAGATCATTGAATCTATAAAATAAACCTTGGCAGTATTTACATACTGAATATCGGAAATTGACAGCTCCCCCTGGCTTCAGCCATGGGGGAGCTGTCAATAGAACTTAGATAACAGCTGCTCAGCATGAACTGACATCCATGAGCTTTGCCTTAGAGCATCTGACACAGAGCTGTGCGACGCTTTATGCAAATATCGAAAAAATTCAGAATCAGTCAGACAGCATAAAATAATACTACAAAATAAAACATTAACATAATGATTTATAATTAAATTTACTTAAAAACTGTCAAAACCTAGAAGTCATGTAAATAACTATAATTTTTTATAGGACTTCTTCTAACTTTTTTTCTGAGCCTTCAGTTATAAAAATATTTCCAAAAATCTCTTGAATCAGAATATTAGGTGATAAATAGCTTTTACATACAGAGTATAGAAAAACTAAAAAGGCACCTAATTAGGTGCCTTTTATTACAATCTGAAATTCAGATTACTTGCCGGACTCTTCCATGGACTTGATCAGCTCAAGAACCTTGTTGGAGTAACCGATCTCGTTGTC
>DMTG01000078.1 GCA_003477345.1 Succinivibrionaceae bacterium
GAAACGCAAAAGTTGAGTTATTAATCATCAGATAGTGAAAAAATTTCTTCTATCTGTCGATTAGAGAGATCTCCAATCCATTTTTCTCCAACATTTACAGTCAGATCTGCAAGTTCTTTTTTGGAATTGATGATATCATTGATTTTTTCTTCAAATGTATTGGCACAGATCATTCGGTAAACCTGCACATTATTTTTTTGTCCTATTCTATAGGCTCGATCTGTAGCTTGTGACTCTACTGCAGGATTCCACCAGAGATCGTAATGGATCACTGAAGAGGCGGCAGTAAGATTTAAACCGGTTCCTGCTGCTTTAAGTGACAGAATCATACATTGCTCGTCGCGTCTGTTCTGAAATCTATCCACCATCCGACCGCGTTCAGTTGAATTGATGCCACCATGAATAAATTGTGGTTTGAATCCGGTCTGATCTGCAATCCATTTCTGTAACAGATCCCCCATTGTTTTAAACTGAGTGAAAATGAGGGTTTTGCGGTTATTCTCGTGAAAATCCTCAAGCAAGTCAAAAAGGACCTGCATTTTTCCTGAATATTTTGCCTCCTGATACTGATCCTCTTTTGAAAATTGTGCAGGCGCATTACATATTTGCTTGAGACTTTGAATCAGTGTCAGAACAATTGCACTGCGCTCTTTCTTACCGATAATTTTCATTATCCTCATCGTCTCATCAACTTTTTTCTGGTAAAGTGCCACCTGCTGCGGTGTCAGCGTACAGTACTTGTCAACGGTGATTTTATCTGGAAGATCGTCGATTACGCTTTTATCAGTCTTAAGTCGTCTCATGATAAAAGGCGCAGTGACGCGTCTGAAGCTTTTAAGTACCTCAGGATCTCTTTCTTTTTCAATAGGATTGGCAAACTCTCTTCTGAAAGTGTCACTTGACCCCAGAAGTCCCGGATTTGTAAAATCCATAATGGACCAGTACTCCAGCAGTCTGTTTTCAACTGGAGTTCCTGACATCGCAATCATTGAATCAGCCTTAATTGCTCTTACTGCTTTGAACACCTGGGATTTAACGTTCTTGATGGCCTGTGCTTCATCTATAACAATCAGACGAAGATTAAGCTTCATGAATTTTTTCAGGTCGTTTCTGAGTACCCCATAAGTGGTTATGATGACGTGAGCTGGAACAGAAAGATCCCGTTCCTGATAGTAAGTATTGCAGGTAAGTTTTGGTGCGAATTTTGCAATTTCACGGTTCCAATTTATAACCAGGGAGGTTGGTACCACTACCAGAACCTGTTTGTTTTCAAGTTCCTTGTCATAGCGCAGTTTTTCAATGGCGGTGATGACCTGAAGGGTTTTTCCGAGTCCCATGTCATCAGCAATAATCGATCCCATCATGGTACGAAGATTTCGGATAAGCCAGCTGTAGCCCCGCTGCTGATATGGTCGCAGCTGTGCATTTAAAGTTGATGGTACCTCAATGCTTTTCTCTGAAAGTATTCTCTTAAGGCAGTCCTGCAGTTCCTGTGTAATTTGGACGTTATTTGTGCCAAATCGACCGGTTAGTGCTGCAGCCATGAGTCTTTGCTTGCTAGGAGTTGCAACACTTAATTGTAGTTTTTTGGCAATTCTTGATGTGATCTGAGGATCCACATAGACAAATGAATTGCCAAATCTTACTACTTTGCCTTCATGCTTTAAAAGTTCATGGAAGTCGGTTTCACTGATAGGATTATTGCCTAAAGCCAGATCCCAGTGGAAGTCAAGCAGCGCTGAGATCCCGAGGTAGCCTGTGGATTCATCCCATGGTTTTGAAAGTCCGACGGTCATGGCTGATTTTGGGTACAGCACTCGTTTGAGTGACTTTGGTACTATCAGTTTAACTCCCAAAAGCCTCATTGCCGGAATGGTTGACAGGATTATGTCCGCAAGCGAGTCCAGCGCAATCATTCCTATTCCGTTTTTCTTCTCCAAAAGTTCTGTTAAAACCGGGCAGACTGAGCTTAAACGGGCGACGGTGCGAAGGCACTCAAATTTTATTTTCTGAAATTCTTTTTTACTGATAATGTCTGTAAGAGGAATAAATGTATCTTCGGGGACACCTTTTTTATCTAAGCGGTTGAACCCCATGGTGATCTGCACCCCTTCGGTGTTATCAAAAAGATTTTGCCTGCGTTTGGTGTTTTTTGCGGGAGCCAGCGCCTCTTCTTTTACTACAGGTGCAGTAAATGCTTCATCCTCTTCAGCTATGGCTGCATCTACATATACTGCATCATCATCGCCCCGTACTCCACGTACATCATCGATAATATCATCAAGTCTGTAATCTGATTTTTGAGTTTTATCCTCAAGAATAATGACAGGCAGAACCTTCAGATTCTGCAGATAGATAGGAGCGATCCATGATTCCAGACCAAGTTTTACTCTTTCTCCTGCAATATGTTCGTCGATGTCAATGCATTTCCTTAAAAAGAGAGCGCTGATCTCAAGAGGAAGATCCTCGGACTTAGTAGTAGCAGTGTTAATAAATGCAGTTATAATGTAGCTCTCTATGAAGATCCCAAGTATCATTTCTCCCAGAACAAAGGAATTGATGGTCTCAGGTCTGCGATCTATCCTAATCATAGAATCTGGAAAGGATAAAAATGCGCGCCCGACCTCATTTACAAGTTTTCTGATTTCATCAGAAATAACCGCTGGGATCCAGCGGATTGTAAAGAAATCTTCAATTGGCTGGTAAATCTGAGGCAGTATAGCGCCATGCTTTACAAGCTTGCCTGCGATAAGCCAGGCGTAATATAGAGCTTCAATTTCGTAAGGAGCGTATTCGATTTTCTTGGAATCCAGTGAGCCTGAAAACATTTCGTGAAAGCCTGCTCCCTCATATTTTTCATTAGCCGGATCAAAAGGACGGATGACCTCTGGCTCGCCGTTATTATCAACAGAATGAGTTACCCATGCCAGACTGCTGTCGAAATGACCTCTTCCCCAAGAGTCAAAAATCAGGATCGGCTGTTTTTCATTATGAACAGGCGGATCTCTGTCAGTCTTGTCTTTTAACTGCCTGTCCACCAGTTTCCCAGCTCTTTCGATGATTTTTTTCATCTTCTCTCTTAATTCACCTTCCACGAAACCTGCAGGTGAAGGTTTAAAGAGTCCGATAACAGAGTCAAGTAGCGGAGGGATTTCTGTGAAGGTAGCCTGTTTGAGATCTTCAAGCGATGATTCCGAATCTCCCCCCTTCTGCTCAAGGATCTCCTTCCAGGTTGGCATTTCGGTCTGTTCGACCTGTTCTATATCAATTTTCTTTTTAGCTAGTTCCGCAACAATATCGAGCCCTTTAAGTTCAAATAAGATAAAAGGATTTGCATCGATTTCCTGACTGAATTTGTAGATCACGGCAGCAATATGCTTGCATGGAACAGCGTAATCCGGACATGAGCACTTGAGCTTTAAGTCATCCCATTTATGTGGAAATATTCTGATCCCGATCTGCTCGGCTACGTTTTCAATTTCAGGCGCAAGTTCCCTTGCAGAAAGCTTGGCAAGAATGACAGGGGATTTTGCAATTTCGTCTAACAGAGCCTTTTTTTCATTTTCTGTAAACCGAGGGAGCTCAATTTTAACTGAATAGAAAGGATCATAATTACCCTGTACCCGGGCTTTAATAAGCGCACGTGCAGGATCTATTGTAAGCTGGTAAACCTTGCCGGTATTAGCATAGGTCATGCCGCGTGGAATGCGGTTTGCAAAGTCAATGCCACTTAAAGCATTAAGCCAGCGCTGTCCCCACCAGGTGGTTCCGTATAAATTCTTGCCCATTTTTGCTGTAGTCTTTAATTGTGTAAATTGATAGGAAAATTATGTCTTTTTTATGCTGACTTTGCCACATTCCATGGCATAAGTCCATCTAATTTTTGAATCGTGCCATGTAAATTCAGAACATTCAGAGATCTTTCCTGGCACAAGGACTGCGCAAAAACCTCAGTTGATGCAGACTCCTTATGATGAGAACGGAAAAGCAGTAGAGAAGGCAAAAGGTAAAAAGTGCTTTTTAAAAGCTCTGCCCACCAAAATGGCCGGCATTTGCCGGCCTTATCTAGATTGCTTCTATTTTCTGCTATTCAGCCTTGGCAGGCTCTGCCTTAGCAGGTTCAGCTTTTGCTGGCTCTGCTTTGGCTGGCTCTGTCTTATCCTGCTTCTTGTCCGCAGGCTTGTTGATTGCGTGCAGCTTAACGTCGAATTTGAGCACAGAGTTAGGCTTGATAACATCGCCGGCACCATTCTCGCCATAGGCGAGATTTGATGGGATCACCAGCTCGTATTCAGCGCCAGGGGTCATCATCTGCAAACCTTCAACCCAGCCTGGGATCATATTGTCAAGCGGGAAGTCAACTGGCTCTTTCTGCTCGTCAAAGACTTTATCATCAATGGTGGTGCCCTTGTAGGTAACACTGATCATGTCACCTTTCTTTGGATGATCACCCTGGCCCTCGGTGATAACCTTGTACTGAAGACCTGACTCAGTAACCTTGACGCCTTCCTTCTTCTTGTTCTCATCTAAGAACTTGTTGCCTTCGGCGAGATTCTTTTCAGCTTCTTCCTTGGCCTTCTTAGCCATGCTTTCCTGCATCTTCTGATCGACAGATCTCAGAACGTCTTCAATTTCCTTGTTGTCTAAGGTAGCCTTGTCGGCGAGTGCATCCTTGAAGCCCTGCAGAACGATTTCGTTATTGAAAGGATCGATAAATTCCTTCTGGGTATCTTCCATCTTTCTTAAGTAGGTGCCAACAGATGCGCCTACTGCATAAGAAGCCTTGTCATTGAAAGGGCTGTCCTTAGTGACGTTAACCTCTTTCTTGCCACAGGCAGTTACTGCCAGTACACAGGCAGCCAATACTGATACCGCTGCAACCTTTTTATTATTTAATATCACTTGTAACTCCGGTTTAGTGTGATTGTTTATCACATTATCAAAAATGTTCAAACCCAGTCTGTTTCAAATTGCAGATTCTACCATTTTTATATAGCTTATAGCCATCTGCAGTTAATTTCCCAATAGGTGTAATTTTAACGTTATGTTTTTTAGAAAGCTCTGCTATAAAAGCCGCCTTCTCTGAAGGTGCGGTAAAGACCAGCTCATAGTCCCCGCCGCCGTATGCGGCAAAACGTATCCTTTCATCTTCATCTGAAAGATACTTATATAAAGTCTCATCGCACGGCAGAGAACTAAGTTCTATATCCGCCCCCAGATGACTTTCTTCAAGGATATGGCGTAAGTCACCGATAAGCCCGTCTGAAATGTCGATGGCACAGCGGCAGTACTCACGCAGATCAGTAGCCAGTGTGCATCTGTTAGGCATCAGCATGGCTTTCTTATGAAGCTCGTCCATGGCCTTCTCTGACAGCGCTATTTCATGATAGCCGCCTGCCACATAGAGCCCGGCAGCGCCCAGTGTGCCTGTAACATAGACAGTATCCCCTGCTCTTCCCATGGCACGGCGCATAGACATTCCACCTGGCACCAGGCCATAGGCGCTGATGGTTATGGAAAGAGGACCTTTGGTGGTGTTGCCGCCTATTAAAGGCATCTTAAGAGCACTGGCGTGCTCTAAAAGGCCTTTTGAAAAATTTTCCAGGAAATCAGGGCTGTCGTCTGGCAGAGTAACCGACAGGGTAAAGCAGAAAGGAGAAGCTCCCATAGATGCCAGATCAGATACGTTCACAAGCAGGGACTTATAGCCAAGACAGTACGGATCTTCACCCCTGAAAAAATGAACACCCTCATTGAGAGTGTCAGTGGTTACGGCAAGCTCCATTCCGGCAGGCACTTTGAGCAGAGCGCAGTCATCGCCGATACCGAGGCTTACCCCTGCTGCTCTGTCGTGACCAGAAAAATACTTTCTGATTAATGAAAACTCACCCGGCATGGATTAGTTTACGCCCTGAGTTCTGATGGCGTGAACTACCTTGTCCAGGACTCCGTTCACAAACTTGTGGCTATCCTGCTCGGCAAACTCTTTTGCCAGCATGATAGATTCATTTATGACAACGCGGTAAGGAACGTCCTGCCTGTACAGCAGTTCAAAGGTGCCCAGACGCAGAATTGCCTTATCCACCTGATCGAGATCTTTGAGCGGTCTTGATAAAAATGGCTCAAACACCTCATCTAAATGATCAGAGTTGGCAATCACTCCGCTTATAAGATCGTGCATATACTCAAGATCTGAGCCGCTTACAGGCTGATCTTCAATAAACTGCTGCTCAATGGAGCTTGAAGAATCACCGGTCATCTGCCACTGATAGATTGCCTGCATGGCAAAATGACGAGCCTTGTGACGCATGCTAGGAGTTACTGCGCCTTCAGTTGAATCCATATAAAAATCTATCCTCTTTTAACGTTGTATTAAATTAGATCTGCTTTATAACGTTTACCATTTCAAGAGCGGTAGTTGCTGCCTCAGAGCCCTTGTTGCCCATCTTGGAGCCGGCTCTCTGAATTGCCTGATCAAGGTTGTCAGGAGTGAGTACACCGTTGGTTACAGGCACACCGTATTTCAGGGTTACCTGAGAGAGACCCTTGGCGCATTCATTGGCAACCAGCTCAAAATGATAGGTACCGCCGCGGATCACACAGCCTAAAGCAATAATGGCATCAAAGTTCTTGCTCTCGGCAAGTTTGGAGCACACAACCGGGATCTCAACAGCACCTGGAACTTTGACAACGGTTATATTGTCATCAGGTACTTCACCTTCTCTTTTTAAAGTATCCAGAGCACCGTCTAAGAGACGATCACAGATAAAACTGTTGAAACGGGATACTACAATGGCAAACTTGCCATCTCTGCAAGGTTTGATTCCTTCGATCACTTTTACTGTCATAATTTTGTTCTCCTCAGAATTTGGCATATTTTAGCTTATCTTTGGCTAAAAAAATCCGTTTTCCATTAATTTATCCAGAGTAATCTCCGAATTTTGAGATTTTTCTGCCTGCTTTTCCTCGTGGCTGCTTAAAAACAGGCGTTCAAGATAGCGTGCTAAAACATCAACTTCAAGATTAACCTCGCTGCCTTCTGAAAACACTGCAGCCACTGACTCCTGAGTATGCGGAATCATGGTAAGTCTGAAGCTGTCTTCCTTAATTTCATTGACCGTAAGCGAAATGCCGTCCACGGCAATCGAGCCTTTATGGGCAATATAGCGCATCAGTTCGTGCGGAGCTTCAATCCAGACATCGTTGCTGTCGGTATTCTCGATAACGGCCTTTACCTTGCCAATGCCGTCCACATGCCCCTGCATTATGTGCCCGCCCAGATGGGTTGAAGGCGTGCAGGCCAGCTCGAGATTGATTGGCTGACCTCTTTTATAATGTTTAAAACAGGTATTTTCGATAGTCTCTTTGGATACGTCGGCAGTAAAGCTGTCATAACTTAAAGACGTGGCAGTAAGACACACGCCGTTGTTCGCAATGGAATCCCCTATCACCACCCGTTCTTTAAGGCGGAAGGAGTCTGGAACGCCCACTTCTATCTGAGCGCCGTGACCGTGCGTGGTAAGCATCTTTAGAGTGCCTACGGCTTCTACAATTCCAGTAAACATTGTCTTTTACCTGTTTCCTTGCAAATACTTCTGCTGCATATTACCAAATATTTATGCCTAGTTTAAAAAGTTCTAAGTTTATCAGGCATTCCTGCGCAGAGTTAATTTTACATCCGCACCTTTAAGCTCGGTCTTGCTGAACTTATAGGCAGTTCTGGCATTAAGATCGGCAATTTCCGGCAGCCTGAAGGTACTCTTAGAACTGCCGCCGATGATTTTCGGTGCCACATAGCAGATAATTTCATCGGCAAGAGCCTGCTCTATAAAGGCTGATGCCAGTGTAGCTCCTGCCTCAACCAGCGCTCTGCGAATTCCCAGAGTGCCTAAATAGGCTAACAGCGCTTTGAGATTTATAAGACCGTTTTCTCTTGGCAGCGTCACTCTTGTAACCTGAGAATTTATGCGCTCTTCTAAGGTGGTCTCTACGCCATCATCTGCAGTACACCACAGCACCCTGCCCGTAGTGAAGAGCTGATATTTGTTAATATCCAGAGTCCCTCTGCTGTCTAATACAACTTTAAGCGGCTGTCTTAGTGTATCAGCACTGATTTTTGACCTAACCTCAGTAGGCAGATCAGAGTATCTTACATTAAGCCTTGGATTATCTGCTGTAACAGTGCCGATACCGGTTATAAGCGCATCCGAGGTCGCTCTCAGGTCCTGAACGTCTGATCGGGACTCCACTCCTGTGATCCACTGGCTCTCGCCTGAAGCAAGTGCAGTCCTGGCATCAAGACTCATGCCGATTTTCACACTGACATAGGGAATATTTTCTACAATCGCCTTGAAGAAAGCCCGATTGATTTCAAAAGCCTCCTGCTCGAGCACATGCTCGGTAACTTCGATACCGGCATCCCTGAGAATTTTTATACCGCGGCCTGCAACCTGAGGGTTTGGATCACCGCAGGCTATCACAACGCGTGCAACCTTCATCTCCACGAGCTTGAGAGCACACGGCGGCGTACGGCCGTAATGCGAGCAGGGCTCCAGAGTAACGTAGCAGGTAGCGCCTGCTACGTTGTAGTCAGCGCTCTTGAGGGCTTCGATTTCTGCGTGCGGCTGACCTGCCTTATGGTGGTAGCCCTCGCCTATGATCCTGCCTTCTTTTACAATCACGCACCCTACGGCAGGATTTGGGTAGGTGCTGTATAAACCTAAAGAGGCGAGCTCTAGGGCTCGCCTCATATAGGAAATATCTGTCTGTCCTTGATCTGACAAAATAGATTTTCTCCTGATTTGCTAGCTAATCCTTGTATACAGGGAATTTAGCACATAATGCCTTTACTTTCTCACGGCACTGAGCAATTACAGCTTCATCTTTGTAATTATCGAGAACATCACAGATGATAGTGGCCAGTTCCTTGATTTCAGGCTCTTTGAAACCGCGGCGGGTGCAGGCAGGAGTGCCTACTCTTAAGCCTGAGGTTACAAATGGTGAGCGCTTTTCACCAGGAACTGTATTCTTGTTTACAGTGATGTTGGCTTTGCCTAAGGCCTCTTCTGCATCCTTGCCGGTCATTTCCAGATCGGTGAAATCCATCAGGAACAGGTGATTGTGAGTGCCGCCTGAAACAATCTTGTAGCCGCGCTTCTTGATCTCTTCGCATAAAAGAGAAGCATTGACAACAATCTGCTTCTGGTAGTCAACATACCAAGGCTCCATAGCTTCCTTGAAGAGTACAGCCTTAGCTGCAATCACGTGCTCT
>DMTG01000116.1 GCA_003477345.1 Succinivibrionaceae bacterium
AGCTTTCACAGCCATGCGTGCCCGCGGTGCTCAGGCCACTGATATCGTGGTACTGGTTGTGGCCGCAGATGACGGTGTGATGCCTCAGACCATTGAAGCAATTCAGCACGCCAAGGCAGCCAAGGTTCCAATGATTGTGGCCATCAACAAGATTGATAAACCAGGTGCTGATCCGCAGCATGTTATCAATGAACTCATGCAGCACAGCGTAATTCCTGACAGCATGGGCGGTGATACCCAGTTCGTAGAGGTTTCAGCCAAAACCGGCAAAGGCGTGGATGAGCTCTTAGAGGCCATTATGCTGCAGTCAGAAATGCTGGAGCTTAAAGCCGTAAGAGATGGCATGGCCGAAGGTGTAACCATTGAGTCAAAACTCGATAAAGGCCGTGGTCCGGTTGCTACTGTACTTATTCGTTCAGGCACTCTGCACAAGGGAGATATCGTTCTGTGCGGTCTGCAGTTTGGCCGAGTCCGTCTGATGCGTAACGAAAAAGGCCAGTCTTTAAATGAGGCCGGTCCTTCCATGCCGGTTGAGATTTACGGTCTGTCTGGCGTACCTACTGCAGGTGACGAGGCAACTGTAGTTCGCGATGAAAAGAAGGCTCGTGAAGTTGCACTGTTCCGTCAGGGCAAGTACCGTGAGGTTAAGCTGGCAAGACAGAAGAAGGCCCAGCTTGCCAATATGTTCAAGGAAGACAATGCATCCGCACTTAATGTGGTACTCAAGGCAGATACCCAGGGTTCTGTTGAGGCTATCTCTGATGCTCTCCTTAAACTTGGCAATGACGAGGTCAAGGTATCGATTGTGGGCTCTGGCGTAGGAGGTATTACTGAAACCGATGCTACTTTAGCAACTGCATCCAATGCCATTATCGTAGGCTTCAATGTACGTGCTGACGGCCCGGCTCGCCGCGTAATTGAGACCGAAGGCGTTGATCTGCACTACTACAGCGTAATTTACGACCTGATAGACGATATCAAGAAGGCCATGAGCGGACTTCTGAAATCAGAAATCAGACAGCAGATCATCGGTGTTGCCGAGGTTCGCAGTGTGTTCCATCATCCAAAATTCGGCGCTATTGCAGGCTGTATGGTTACCGAAGGTACCGTCAAGCGTTCAAATCCGATTCACGTGCTGCGTGACAACGTGGTTATCTATGAAGGCGAGCTGGATTCTCTGCGCCGCTTCAAGGATGACGTGAATGAGGTTGCCTCCGGCAATGAATGCGGTATCTGTGTTAAGAACTATCAGGACGTACGCGAAGGTGATCAGATCGAAGTCTTCGAAAACGTCGAAGTTAAACGTACTCTGGAATAAGAAATGCCAAGAAGTTACGGAAGAAATGAGCGGGTGGCTTCGGCTATCCGCAAGGAACTGGCTGATATCCTGCAGAATGAGCTCAAGGATCCGAGAGTTCACGATGCCACGGTAACTGATGTGGATGTATCTCCAGATCTGCGCAATGCACGTATTTATATCTCTTTTTTAATCGATGATGAGGAAGAGATTAAAAACTGCATGGAAGGCATTAAGAGCGCTAAAGGTTTTCTGCGCTCTGCACTGGCTTCAAGACTTGAGCTGCGCTACATGCCGGATCTTGATCTGCGCTATGATTCTCTGCTTACCGAGAGCATGAAGATTGATGCTCTCATAGCCAAGGGACTGCATAAAGACTAGATCCTGTATTTTTCAATGATACATCAGGAAAACCTTAAGAGCGCCACGCACGGCAACACTCTTAAGGTTTATTTTTTTGCCTGAAGCTTAAGCGAGTGACTTATAAAGCTTCAGCGCTCTTTCGATGGCATTGTCCATATTGTAGTAACGGTAATCGCCGAGCCTGCCTAAGAAATACACGTTAGAAAGTGCCTGAGCGTCCTTCAGGTACTTCTGATAGAGAGCGGCGTTTTCCTCATTTGGAATCGGGTAATAGCGCTCATTTCTGCCAAGCTCAAAGAACTCAGAATACTCCTTGGCAATGACTGTGTTCTGGCACTGGTCATTTAAGTAGTACTTATACTCATGAATTCTGGTGAAGTCATAGTTGTTTGGATAATTTATACAAGCGTTGCTCTGATAGTAAGGCACATTGTGCGTCTCTAGTCTGAAGTTTACGCTGCGGTAGGGTAACACGCCGTATTTATAGTCAAAGAACTCGTCAATGGAGCCGGTATAGAACACACGACTGAAATCTGAGATTTTATAGTCTTTGAAAGACTGACCTAGCCTTACCTCGATGTTAGGGTGATTGAGGATATTCTCTATAACCTTTGTATAGCCTTCAAGCGGAATGCCCTGATAGGTATCCTGGAAATAGCGGTTGTCTCTGCTTATATATACAGGGACACGGGCGGTAACCGAGCCGTCTACACCGTCAGGAGTAGTACCCCACTGCTTTTTAGTATAGTTTCTGAATATCTTCTCGTATACATAGTCAGCAAGCATCTGTAAATCAGCATCATCCTGCTTTTTAAACTCTAGTATCGGAATCTTTTTATTAAAGCCGAATTTCTCAAGAAGCTTTTCTTCCAGGCGGACTGCCATGGTCTCCGGGAAGACCTCATGCAGGGTGTTGAGATTGAAAGGTATATGGGTTTCAATCCCGTCTAGCACTCCTAATACCTTGTGCATATAGGTATTAAAGGAGGTGAAAGGTTTTAGAA
>DMTG01000271.1 GCA_003477345.1 Succinivibrionaceae bacterium
GATTCAATGATTCTAGGAGAAAACACATCAACACTTGCTGACGGTGCTTTCTTTGCAGACAGAGGTGTGAAAGACTTTGGCATTGTGTTCGGTCCTTTCCTGTATGAAACCTGGGACGAAGCCTTCAATCTGAACAAGAGTCCATGGTTTAAGGAACAGGAGCAGAAGCTTGTCAAAAAAGGCCTCAAAATCGTAGGCGCCAACTGGAAATATGGTGACAGACATACCCTGACTACTAAACCTGTTGAAAAAATCTCAGACTTCAAAGGCCTGAAGATTCGTGTTGCCACCAGCCCAATTTACGCTGAAGGTATGAGAGTTTTAGGCTGTACTCCTACACCGATGCCGCTAGGTGAGGTTTATACCGCACTGCAGCAGGGGACTATCGATGGCGTGGAAAATCCTATTCCTGTGCTGTATAACGGCAAGTTCTTTGAAGTTGCAAAATACCTGCTCCTTGACGGACATATTCGCAATGTCACCAATATCGTAGTAGGTGCAAAGTTCTTTGAAAAGCTTACCCCTGAACAGCAGAAACTCTTATGTGAGACCTGTGAAGAGGCTGGCGAGTACCAAAACTCCATTGTGGACAAGGTATCAGAAGAACTGCTTGAGAAGATGAAAGCTCAGGGTGTCAAGGTCGTTGACCCAAATGCTGACTTCAAAAAAGATCTTGTTGAAGCTTCCAAAAAATTCTATGACCTTGAACAGTTCACCAAGAACTGGTCACCAAACCTTTATAAGACCGTAAAAGAAAACTGCAGATAATTACCGGCATTGAGGGGAGGATAAAAAGTATGAAATTTAATATTAAATCCATACTTATAAATCTTGATTTATTCTGCGCAGGGCTGGCGCTTATTGTTCTTGTAGCAGTCTCTTTTGCAACGGTTGTATCAAGATATATTTTTGATTCTCCCCTAATGTGGAGTGAAGAAATTCAGGTTCTGTGCTTTATGTGGATTTCCTTTCTGGGGGCAGGCGTAGCCTTCAGATATGGAAGCCATGTATCCATTGAGGTTATCGTTGATTTGCTGCCAAAAGCAGTAAGACGCTATGTTGAACTGTTTATAGGACTGTTTGTAACCATCCTGCTGATTTACGTCTGGTACCTGTCGGTTGTATATGTTCAGCAGTCAATCATGCTTGAAAAGGTTACCACCATTCTGGAAATTCCGGACTGGGTACTTTGTTCATCTTTAACGCTGGGGCTTACCAGCATGGTTATCGGTAATTTTGCAGTTACTGTCCTTAATTTCAAAGAATTCGGAAAACAGTAGAGGAGAAAAGAATGGAATCGCTGATTACGTTATGTGCCTCAACACTTTTAATACTGCTTTTCTTTAAAATACCGGTTTTTGCCTGTCTTCTCTCGGCCTCGGCACTCTATTTTCTGTTAAATGATCAGGTGCTGGCAACCCTGTTTATTCAGCGTGTTATCTCTGGCAGCCAGAACCTCTCACTTATTGCAATTCCTTTCTTCGTCTGTGCCGGAATCTTTATGAATTATACCGGTGTGACCAAAAGGATCATGCTCTTCTGCGAAGCGCTTATAGGAGGTATCCGCGGAGCAATAGGACATGTAACCGTGCTGCTTGCCACCATTATGGGCGGTTTATCGGGATCAGGTCTTGCCGATGCCGCTATGGAAGCTAAAATGCTGGTGCCTGAGATGAAAAAAAGAGGCTTTTCCAACGAGTTCTCCTCGGTTCTGGTTGCCTCTGCTGCTATCATTACTCCTCTAATCCCACCAGGGATTGCCATGATTATTTACGGAACTGTTGCCAATGTTTCCATAGGCAAGCTGTTTATTGCAGGAATTGGACCTGGGCTGCTGCTGTGCATAATGCTGATGCTTTATACGGCTTATTTCTCAAACAGCCATAAAGATACCGTACAAAAATCGGAGATTCCCTTTAGTATTGGCAGATTATGGAAATCCTTTAAGGGAGCATTCCTGCCTTTATGCCTGCCGATTGTAATCATAGGCGGTATCAGAATAGGTGCCTTCACACCTTCTGAGGCCGGTGCTATCGCAATTATCTATGCCTTGGCCCTAGGTGTAATATACCGGGAATTTAAATTTAAGGATTTTATTACCGGCGTAAAGGAAACAGTGATAACTTCAGGTGCGATTATGATTATCATCGCTGCAGCTTCTGCTTTTGCCTGGATTATGACAAGAGAAAAAGTTCCGCAGCAGATAACGATGTCCTTTACCCAGTATCTTGACAGTAAAATTCTGTTTCTGCTGGCGTTAAATGCATTTTTACTGTTCATCGGCATGTTTGTGGAAGGTAATGCCGCCATGATTATTATCGTACCGCTGATCGCTCCGCTTGCTGCACATTTTGGTATAGATCCAATTCATTTTGCCATGGTAGTAATATTCAATTTTTCTCTGGGAGCATTGTCTCCTCCGGTGGGAACATTGATGTTTGTTACCTGCTCAGTCACTAAATGTCAGATAGCAGCCTTCATTAAAACCGCTGTACCGTTCTATATGATACTGCTGACAGGATTAATAATGATTACCATGATCCCTCAGATTAGTATCGGACTTGTAAACCTGATTTTCTAAATCCTACCTGTACAGCCGTTCAGTCTGTCTGTGCTGAACGGCCTGTATAAGACAGCTATCATCCATTTCTTTTCAGCTAACAGCAGGGAATTTACTTTTATATAATGGCAATAAATGCTCTATTCGCGGTTAAGGTTCGCAGAATTTTTTGTGCTTAAGTAGAAAAATACTGCCGAAAATTTTATGGAATTATCCTGCCTAATATGCAGTAGAAGAAATTGAAAAAGTATTCCTGTTATTCTTCAATATGACTATTAACCATCGTTTATTGTTTGAAATTTGTGATAAAATTTTTAACAAGTCAAGAAGAGAGCCATATATGAAAAAAGATGTATTTCTTTTTATCGGTTGTGAGAATTTCAAAACAATTATTGAAAAGAACGCCTATTACGTAGATAAAACCGCCTACTTAAAAACTCTCTTCCTGAGCTCTTCAGAGACAATGAATCCTCTTTTTATACGTCCCCGCAGATTTGGTAAAACTCTAAATCTGAGCATGATCAAAGAGTTCTGTGAGTTAAATTATAAGAATCCCGGTGATAAGTCCTATCAGCAGAAACTATTTATTAATAATGGCAGAAAGCTTGCTGTTGCAGGAGATGAGTATAAA
>DMTG01000288.1 GCA_003477345.1 Succinivibrionaceae bacterium
GCCTGTTACCAACGGACGCCATACATGGAGCGGGAAACGAGACTCGAACCCGCAACCCTCAGCTTGGAAGGCTGATGCTCTACCATTGAGCTATTCCCGCCTTGTCTGACCGGTGTTCTGCTTTACAGGCAAAAAGTGGTGGAGAGGGGAGGATTCGAACCTCCGAAGGCTTCGCCGGCAGATTTACAGTCTGATCCCTTTGACCGCTCGGGAACCCCTCCATTTAGTCGTCCGTCTCCGGAACAACTGCCAACACTATAACGTGAAAGCGTGCTCATAATATAGGAACTTTTTTAGATTTGCAAGTTTTTTATAGAAAAAAATTAATTTTTCTTGCTTTTAAATTATCTACTTGTATTTATTTTATTGATTTATATGATTTTATAATTATTTTTTACTAAAAAAATTTATTCTTAAATTAACAGACTTAAATTATATAGCTATCTTTAGCTTATATATCAATTTGTTAATCTTCAATATCTGCTTAATTTCGATAAATAACGATTTTATTGAAAATTAGAGCAATTAGCCGTTTATACTAGCAGGAATCAAAAATCTTCAAAAATAGGTTTATAACCATGGATTACATAAATCTAAATTCTCCGTTTTTTACGTTCGATGCCAATACCTGGTCGACATTCAAACACTCCTCAGACAAGCTGACCTTAACGGAGGAAGATTTAAAAAAATGTGTCGCATTCAATGACAGAATTTCGCTCGACGAAGTCAGCAAAATCTATCTGCCGCTGTCCCGCCTGATCAATTTATATTACAACTCTCGTCATAATAGGGTTGCAATCTTACAGAAATTCCTTGGAAAATCCATGGAAACCGTGCCTTTCATCATTTCCATATCAGGTCCTGTTTCCGTCGGCAAATCAACTGTAGCCCGACTGCTGCACGAATTACTTTCAAGCTGGCCGTCAAAACCTAAGGTTTCCTTAATAACCACGGATGGATTTCTCTTCCCCAACAAAATTCTCAACAAAAAAATGATCATGAGCAAAAAAGGATTCCCTGTTTCCTATGACGTAAAAAAGCTCATGCAGTTTTTAATTGATGTAAAAGACGGTAAACCGAATTTAAAAGTTCCTGAGTATTCGCATTCAACATACGACGTACTGCCGGATAAATTCACGATAGTGGACAGACCGAATATTCTCATCATAGAAGGCATCAACGTACTCCAGAACGGAGCTGACTATCCTGAAATCAGGAACAGGAGTTTCATTTCTGACTTCATTGATTTTTCAATCTATGTAGACGCAAAAGAAGAACTGCTGCTTAAATGGTATATAGACAGATTCTTAAAGTTAAGAGAAAAAACCTTTAATGATCCGACTAACTATTTCCATAAATACTGCCATATTCCTGAAGATCAGGCTATAGAAATGGCTAAACTTATCTGGGAATCCATCAATCATGTAAATCTGATTGAAAACATACGCCCAAGCATGGAGCGAGCAAACCTCGTGCTGCAGAAAGGCAAAAATCACAAAATAGAAAAGGTTCTTTTAAGAAAGTAAGAAAAGTTATCTTTTATAGATTACAGTAATGACACATGGCCTATAGATACCTGTTCTACACCGCTCTGTGTCTTTAAAAGTAGATGCCCGTCAGATGTAATTCCATCTGCTATTCCTTCTACACTGCTGCTTTCTAGATCTATTTTTACCCTCCTGCCTTTTAAATAGTCTTTTTTATTAAAACCATCTAAAAATTGAGACAGGCCATCAATTGCAAACTGCTTCTGGCAGACTCTTAGAGCATCGATAATTTTTACTGCGAGATTATCTCTCTTTACAGGACATTTAAGCCCATTATTGAGGCAGGCATAATCACTATTAAGAACATTGTCTTTCCAGCTGTATACATTCATGCCAAGGCCAACAACTACCAGATTATCGTGCTCTCTTGGAATGCTCTCGATTAAAATACCGCCTAATTTCCTATCTAGGACATAAATATCATTAGGCCATTTAATGAAGACATCTTTGATCCCTATAGCATCTAATGCAGAAGCAACCGCAGCCCCCACAGCTATAGAAAACCCCATGCAAGAATGTTCAGGAGGAAAAGAAAAGCCAATCGACAGGGTAAGCTGCTTGCCTATTGCCCCTGTCCATTTATTAGCCCTACGGCCTCTGCCGCTATACTGGTGCTCTGCCAGCAGCACATCACCTGAGGCCACATTGCCGGCTCGATTCAGCATTTCCGTATTGGTTGAGCCGATGGTATCTAATACCTCAACACGGCCTTTGCCTTTTACTTTGCTGTAGATGTAGGTCTCGTTCAAAAAATCAACTGGAGATTTTAAACGCAGGTTATTGGGCAGGTTTTCAATGTAATCATCAATAGAATTTAAATTCTCGACTGCCTGCTCTAATTCGGAACTGTTAATCGAAAAGAGAGCCTGCAGCTGAGATTTAGGCAGGGAATAACCGGGAGCAGAATTTAGCTTTTTTAAAAGTTGTACGTATATATCTATACCTGATCCCATGAAATTTCGCCACCTCGACCAAAAACTCTGACCTCTGGCTCTAGCAGCAAGTCAAAATTTCTGACAACTTCCATTTGAATGTATTTTGCTAAAGCTACTATTTCATTAGGAATAGCGCCGCCTCTATTTACAATGACAAGCGCCTGCTTTTCCCAGGTTCCTGCGTTGCCGTGGGTGATCCCGCGGCAGCCGGCCTTGTCAATAAGCCATCCCGCTGCAAGTTTAAACTGGCCTTCTTCCTCAGTTGAATAAAAAGGCATATCAGGATAACGCGCAAGTAATGAGTTCTTCTTACTTTCCGGCACTACCGGATTTTTAAAGAAACTGCCGGCATTTCCTATATATCTGTGATCAGGAAGCTTCTGTTTTCTCAAATCTTTTACAAGAGCTCTCAGCTGCTGAGGCGTACTGATTTTTTCCTTCTTCAGTCCAGCATATGTCAGTACCGGATCAAATTCAGAATGTAATCGTAAAGTGATAGATGTTATAAATAAGTGTTTTTCTTTATGGGTTTTGAAGTAAGAAGTCCTATAACCAAATGCACATCTTTCATGGCTGACATCTTCAAATACCCGCTTATCCATGTCATAAACGCGGATACTTTCGATAAAATCACCGATCTCAACACCGTACGCACCAATATTCTGAATAGGAGCGGCACCGATCGTTCCAGGAATTCCAGATAGATTTTCAATGCCGTATATGCCATTAGATATAAAGATTTCAATTAGTTCATCTAAGACGTAACCTGCACCAACCTGTACTAAAAAATCTGTACCGTCGGGCACGATACTAATTCCCATAATCTTATTTATCAGAACAGTTCCGTCGTAGTCATCTGTAAAGAGCACATCACTGCCATGACCTAGGACGATATACTTATCAGTATATACACGCCTTAGGTCAGCTACATTGTTAATTACAATTCCCTGTTTGGCTTTTACTTTTAAATTAAACGTATTGTAGGCAGTTAAATCGAACATTTGGCTAATAAATTCTCTCTATCAGTCCGCCGATTCCGGATATTTTGGTTTCAATGTGCTCATAGCCCCTATCCATATGATATATACGATCCACTATTGTGGTGCCTTCAGCAGCAAGCCCTGCAATTACCAGGCTGGCAGAAGCTCTTAAATCTGACGACATTACCTGAGCGCCTTTAAGCTTTTCTACACCGCTGCAGATAACAGTATTGCCTTTGATTTCAAGATGCGCACCCATGCGGTTCAACTCGGCTATATGCATAAATCTATTTTCAAAAATAGTTTCTGTAACTGAGCTTACCCCATTTGCAAGTGAATTTAAAACAGTAAACTGTGCCTGCATATCGGTTGGAAATCCAGGATGAGGCGCAGTAATTATGTCAACAGGCTTGATCTGCCGGCCTCTCATATCTGCAGTAATGGTAGTTCCGTCGATATCTATGAGCGCATTGGCCTGTCTTAATTTAGTTACTAGAGTATCCAGCGTTGACGGCTTGCAGTTAAGGCAGGTAACAAGACCGTGAGTAGCAATTCCTGCTATCAGATAAGTACCTGTTTCAATTCTGTCAGCGACAACCGTGTGCTCGCATCCATGCAGAGCTTTTACACCGATTATCTCAATCTTAGGAGTGCCGTCACCAGAGATTTTTGCACCCATCTTTCTGAGACATTCTGCCAAATCAACAACTTCTGGTTCTAAGGCAGAATTCTCGATTACCGTTACGCCATCTGCCAGTGCGGCTGCCATCATCAGATTTTCTGTTCCTGTAACAGAAACCTTATCCATCATAAAATGGCCGCCTGATAATCTTCCCTTTGGAGCAACCGCCTTTATATATCCGTCTTCAAGCTCAATCTGTGCTCCCATAGCCTCAAGACCTTTTATATGCAGATCTACAGGTCTTGCGCCAATAGCACATCCTCCAGGCAGCGATACTTCTGACTCTCCCATATAAGACAGCAGAGGGCCTAGAGCCATAATTGACGCTCTCATGGTTTTCACAAGATCGTACGTCGCAACCTTGTTAGTGACAGCCCCTTCTATCACTGCTTCACAGCGTTCCGCATTGTAGGTGCACTTTTTGCCTAGATCTTCTAACAGCTTGATACAGGTTTTTACATCTGCCAAATCAGGTACCTGTTTCAGGACAATTTTTTCTGAAGTTAAAATAGTACAGAGGAGTATTGGCAGGGCTGCATTTTTGGCACCTGAAATTTTTACCTGACCAGAAAGCTGATTTCCGCCGGTGATCTTAAATTTTGCAGTTTTAAAAGAGGTCACTTTTTACACTTCTAAATTTCAATTTCTTGATATCAAGATATACACCTGGCAAATTATTTGCCAGACGACGTATTACCTTGGTAACTGATAATCTGTTTGATTACGTTTCATAATTTACAATAGTGGCATATTCTATCAAAAATGTAAGACATTTTTATAAAAGCCGATTTTTATCTAATTCTTTTCTTCCTCAAACTCGTATGGAGTCAGCTGATATACATAATAGTTGAGCCAGTTGCCAAAAAGCATTGAAGAATGCGAACGCCATGTGCATGAAGGTGCTATTGCAGGATTATTGCACGGGAAATAATTTTCCGGGATTGCAGGATTTTTTCCGGCAACCAGATCACGCTGGTACTCCTGTGCCAGAGTATCTCCGTCATACTCAGGATGGCCGGTGATATAGACCTGTTTTCTGTCTGGAGATACTGCTAGATATACCCCGCTTTTTTCACCTTCTGCCAGTATTGTAAGATTGGTACTTTCAGAAATTTTCTGCGCAGGAAAATCAATAAAGCGAGAAAAAGGAGCCAGAAAGAAATCATCAAAACCTCTAACCAGAGGATCATTGGTTTTATTAGTTTTCTGAAAAAAAACTCCAGACAGTTTATTGTCTCTGAAATCCATATCAAGGTTATAAAACACTTTTAAACCGGCAGCCACGCCCCAGCAGGAAAACAGCGTTGAGGTAACATGCTCGGCACTCCACTTTATAATGTGCTCCAGTCTGCTCCAGTAAGTAACGTCAGAAAAATCGATCTGATCCAAAGGCGCTCCGGTGATAATCATGCCGTCA
>DMTG01000163.1 GCA_003477345.1 Succinivibrionaceae bacterium
CCTTTGCTATTGCGGCAACCGTTTCCACGTGCTGATGCTGTCTGGAATCGGTGAAGTAGAGAATTCTGTCTGCCTTCAGCGTTTCAGTACGGTATTTTATACAGGCAATATCTGTAGTGTTGTATAAATAGCCGCCGTCATTTTTTCTAATGATGTTTCCTAAAGGATTGCCATCTTTATTTTTGAACTGGTCAAGATAAACTACAATCGCTCCCTGATCTTCTACTGCAATCCCTCTTTTTAACAGGTCATCCACTATTCCTGGAAGCATGCTGTTGTACATGCTCTCTCCCATAGTGTCTTTTTCGGACAGCGTAACATCGAGTCTTCTGTATAATTTGTAGTTCTGCTGCATTGTCATAGTAACAAGCTTCTGCCACATGCTAAGGCAGTATTTGTCGCCGCCCTGCAGTAATACTACGTAGTGTCTGGCCTTTTCTGCAAAAACAGCGTCTTCGTCGTAACGCTTTTTGGCCTCTCTGTAGAAGGCTTCAAAGTCAGTCAGATTAAGACCCTGTCCTGATTCATTTTCTTTTTCTTCAAGGAAGGCAATCAGCATTCCAAACTGAGTACCCCAGTCACCAATGTGGTTGGCTCTTATGACTTTATTTCCTAAAAATTCAAGAGAACGTGCAATTGCATCGCCGATCACAGTAGATCTAATGTGGTGTACTGCCATCTCTTTTGCGACATTAGGTGCAGAATAATCAACAATAACAGTTTCCGGATTAGCTGATTTTTGAACGCCCAGGCGAGGATCATTGAGCATGTTCTCAAGCTGGGAGGCTATAAATTCTTTGTTGATGAAGAAATTTATAAAGCCTGGGCCGGCTATTTCAACTTTGCTTATTTTGGAGTCAGTAGATATTAAGCCAACTAATTTCTGTGCGGCGTCACGAGGGCTGCAGTGAAGACTTTTGGCAATCAGCATTGCGATATTAGAAGCAAAATCACCATGAGTACGGTCCTTGGTTCTCTCGACTTTTATATTCGTTAAGACTTTTTCATCTATGGAATTTTCGGTGTCGATTTGCTTTACGCAATCTTTTAATAAGTTCTGTATATAAGCTTTCATTTGAATAGTGTTCTATTAACTGGGTAAATGTAGTTTCCTGATATGCTATTAAATTTGCAGATCAATTTCCTGGGCCTTTTATGATCAGGGCTTTTATCAGCTTTATTGATGATCTTGATAATATGAAGGACAAATTGTATAAACAACCTTCTAATTGTTTTATGGATTAGTTTGTTTGAGAATAAATTAAAAATTTAATTTATATAAATCAATAAAATAATCACCAAGGCATTTCTTGTTTATTTTATCACCAACTCGTCTATTTTCAAGGATTCAGAATTAGATGAGGATTAGCACTAATCAGGCATTCGTGTGGCAGCGCGCACTGGAGTTTTTCATGTTACAAATCCGACTGCAGTTTTACACAATGCTTCGATATCTTATAAGACATCAATACATAATCAGCGGATCTACTTCAATTGCAAATCTGACATCGTTAGATGGCTTTAAGGTCGCAACGACTGAAGACGCAAAATCCAGAATTTTACTTAATTTCTGTTTGCTGTCTGACGAAAGAAGAATATGAAAATGATACCTGTTCTGCCTCTTTTCAATTTTGTCTGACATTATTGGAAAAACCGTAACCGCTTTCTGTGCAAGTTCACAGTTAGCCAGTTGGTCATATATGCTTAATATAAGAGAATGCGCTTTTTCTCTATTTGTACTGTTTACTAGGACATAAGCCTGCGATGTATATGGCGGCAGACCGATCTGTTTCCTTAGCGCCAACAGATTATGCGCAATCTGACTGTAGCTGCTCTCTAGGGAAATTATCTGATTTATCAGCTGTTCTTCCGGATGATGTGTTTGAATTATAACCACGCCTTTTTTGCTGGCTCTTCCTGCTCTGCCTGATACCTGTGTTAGCAGCTGGGCTACATATTCAGTCGAGCGGAAATCGTCAGAATAGATATTAGAGTCAATATCTATTATTCCAACTAATGTTACGTTAGGAAAGTCATGGCCTTTTGCTATCATCTGGGTACCGATAATAATCTTGGCGATACCTTTCTTGAATTTTTCCAGTCTGACTTCTAAGGCTTTTTTATTGGATACAGTATCCCGGTCGATTCTCTCTATTTCTAAATCCGGATATCGGGCTTTTAGAAATTCTTCTACCTGTTCGGTACCAAAGCCTGATTCAAGCAGGTCAGTGCCGCTGCAGCAAGGGCACTGCTTTGGTATCACGGTTGAGTATTCGCAAATGTGGCAGCGTAGCCGGTTGTCATTTTTGTGAACAGTTAAAGGTATGTCGCAATTAGGGCAGTTAATGATTTTTCCGCAGCTGTGACACACTAAATGATGAGAGTAGCCTCTTCTGTTTAAAAACAGCAGCACCTGATTGCCCTTTGCTGTTTCCTCGCCTATACGGTTCTCCAGGGTTTCGCCTATTCCGGTATTCAGCCCCTCTGTCATTTTTTCATCTCTCAGGTCTATGACGTTAAAGCATGGCAGATCGGCATTTCCTGCTCTCTGGGTTAGGTTAAGCTGAGTATATTTACTCTGTTCAACACAGTAGTAGCTCTCTAGACTAGGTGTCGCAGAGCCAAGAATTATCGGGCACTGGTTTTCCTTGGCTCGTAAAATTGCCAGCGCTCTTGCATGGTATCTAAATCCGTCGGTTTGCTTAAATGAGAGGTCGTGCTCTTCGTCTATTACAATAAGTCCAAGATTAGGAATTGGAGTGAACAGGGCAGTTCTTGTTCCAATCAGAATGGCGGCCTTGCCGGTTTTCATGT
>DMTG01000172.1 GCA_003477345.1 Succinivibrionaceae bacterium
CTGATGACCAAGGCAGATTCCAAATACTGGGATCTTCTTCTTTAAAAATTCGCGGATGGCGTCCTGTGCATAGGTGCAAGGCTCCGGATCGCCAGGCCCGTTTGAGAGGAATACTCCGTCAGGATTCATCTTGATGACATCCTTGGCAGGGGTGGTGGCAGGTACCACGGTAACTTTGCAGCCTCGGTCGGCAAGCAGTCTTAGAATATTGCGCTTGATACCGAAATCGTAGGCTACCACGTTGAATTCTGTGCGGGCGGTATTTACATAGCCGCGTCCGAGCTCCCAGGTGCCTTCAGTCCAGGTATATACCTTGTCGGTGGTAACTACTTTTGCAAGGTCCATCCCCTTGATACCGGCAAAGCCCTGAGCCAGCTTGACTGCTTTTTCAGCGGTCATTTTAGGATCGGTGGACAGGCAGCCGTTCTGGGCGCCTTTTTCTCGAATAAGTCTGGTCAGCATACGGGTATCAATGCCGTAGATGCCAGGCTTTTTGTGTTCACAGAGAAAATCGCTTAGGGATTTTGTGGAACGGAAGTTTGATGAAACTATGGAAAGATCTCTTATGATGAGACCCATGGCCCATATGGCTGAAGATTCGACGTCTTCGTCGTTGGTGCCATAATTGCCGATATGTGGATAAGTAAGAGTGACGATCTGGCTTGCGTAGGAAGGATCGGTAAGGATTTCCTGGTAGCCTGTCATAGAAGTGTTGAAAACGACCTCTCCGACGGTGGTGGTTTTAGGAGCACCGAATGCTTTGCCTTTGAAAACCGTGCCGTCAGCAAGTGCCAGTATTGCGGTTGAGCCCACAAATACCCCCTGATGAGTAGATTATTAAACACACGGACTTTCGATAGTGCTGCCAGATGAAAACAGAGATCTTAAGTTCAGAGAATAGCGCGCCTGCTACATACTGTATCAGGTGTAAGCTTTTACTTCTCATTTATTGTCTGATCCTTGCTGTGGGTAACAGCATAATTCCCGGCAGCTGCTGGAAAATCACTGAATTACAGATACAGTGATATTGCAGTTCTAGACATCGTAGTCTGGTTTATTCTAGACGAAAACATTTTTTTTGCCACTATTTTGTGCGCCAAAAGCCGTGTTTTTATATAAAGTGATGATAAATAACGCTAAATGAGCAAAAGTACCTTGCTCATTTGTGGTGAATCTTAATTCTTAACTGGTAAAGGCCGGGCGCACTCTTTCTATAGCAGGACGGGAAATTTTGTATTTCTTTGCCAGCATAAGCCAGTTGTCCGCCACTATCGTCTTTATATTATCTATGATTGTTTTAGCTTCTTTGGGCTTAATCTGGTATAGCTCAGCACAGTCTAAAGCCAGTGAAAAATCAAGAGCTGAATCAGCCTCCGTTATCCCTAAAGACAAATTACTGCCATAAGGATTTGGGTTTACATCATAAAGCGGGGAAAGATGCCAGCCGTCTTTTTTCAGAAGAAAACCGTGGTTTCGCAGATGGTCATCTGTATTGGATATGGCAATACTGAATACAATCCTGCACCACAGTTCTTTCAGATCACCAGAGGCGTTCTGACAGTGAGCTGTAATCCAGTCGGCAATGTCGAGGTAGGAGGCGTCATGATCATTGTCTGTCTTCTCAAGCATTGTCATAGCCGAGGCCATATGAATGCGTTTTTTTCCTATGCGATCAAAGCGTTTTACAAGAAAAGTGGTGCCGTCTCTGTTAATGGACAGAGCTCTGGCTTCAGGAACCTGCAGACCGCACATATCAGCCAGATCGTGAGCAACCATTTCCCAGGCTCCGATGTTTTCTGTATCACTTCTAGATGGAAACTTCGCAATCCAGAGCTGTCCCTGCTCATCGCGAACTGTTGCTTTAGGACGAGCACCGCCTAAAGAAGAGCCTGGCGCCATAAGCAGTCTGAGCCAGGTCTCTTCAGATCCTGTGTCTGCCTCGAAGTTTCTGGCGGCCTCCTGCAGCTGGCGCAGTTCTGTAAAAGGCGGTATTGCCAGCTCAGAATCATAAGCTAGAAAACATCCTTTTGGATCTGTGCGAAAGCGAAGGGCGCCCATTCGGCTCTCATCGTAGACTCCCAGCAGATAATCACTTTCAAGTAAAGAGTGCGGCTTTCTGCCTTCTCTGCGGGCGGTAATCGACTCACGCCTTTTCATCAGCAGGCGTCCCCAGCGGTCTGGGCATGAATCAGAGAACATTCCAAAAATGCCATTTTCTGCGTACTGACGACCAGAAATATCTGTATGCAGTTTTGGATCAAGCATGATATGTTCTTTGCGGCTTAATATCTCATCTGACCATTCAAAGGAGTAAGTCTCACGACCGCTGGTTTTTTGTACAAAAAGACTGCCAAGATATATCTGTCCATGGTGATAATCATCAAGGTAGCAGAAGACGGTTTTACTGTTCATTATGCTGCCTCTTTGGTGCTCTGCGAGCTACCGTAAGTCCTAAATCCTGCATCAGACGGCCTTTTTTATCGTCTTGGCAGATGAGCAGAAGATCTTTGTCCATACCTTCAATTGCATGCAGAACTTTTGCATATGCTCCCATGGAGACAGAAGGACTGCCTTTTTCGACTGACCATACTGTTGTTCTACCTAAGCCGGCCCGGTCAGCAATAACTTCTACAGGAATGTTTCTTCGTAAGCGGGCAAGTTTTATCTGCTCGCCCATCTTCTGCAGAATTCTCAGAATACTCGGTGTAAGAACAATTTTCTTTCCCATGAGAAAATCCTCTCAATGTTCGTATTTATAAACATTTTGCCTTACTTTGTTTATAAATACAAACATTAAAAGTAATATATATTAAACAGTGTTAAAAAAATTAACACTATTTATAAGTGATTAACCAATGAGAAAATTTAATCAGTATTCTGTAACGGCGTATTCAGAATACAAAACTTTAGCTTAGATCTGCAGGGCGCCCGCCACAAACTTTTCAAAAATAAGCTGGCTTGCTCTGTCCTGTTTAAAGGAGAATTCAGGATGCCACTGCACGGCCCACAGAAAACTGTAAGAGGGCAGGTAGGCGCCTTCTATGAGACTGTCTTCAGATACGGCCATGGCTTTTAAAGGTGCAGCCAGATTTTTTACTGCCTGATGGTGCAGGCTGTTTACCATAAGATTATCCTCATGGAGAGTGTCATAGAGCGGGGTATTAGACAGCACGGAAACCTGGTGGACTGGTCTGTCATAAGGGGCGCTCTGCTGATGAACCGTATCTGATGTGTGCTGCGAAGGCAGATCCTGATAAAGAGTGCCTCCAAAATATACATTGATAAACTGCAGGCCTCTGCAGATCCCCAGGATTGCCTTGTTCTTCTCGAGCGCAAGTTTCAGGGCTACCGTTTCCTGACGGTCACGTTCCTTACAGCAGACTACGTTTTCTGTCAGTTTTTTCTCTTTATAGTATTCAGGGCAGACGTCCTGTCCTCCGGTGAACAGCAGCCCGTCGCACATCTCAACTAACTGTGAAAGACTGTCTTCATCATCTGTAAGCGGAAATACAACAGGAAGGCCTCCTGCCCTGGCAATTCCGTCCAGATAGCCTGGCAGCATCCAGATGCTGTCTTTGCGCTCATCCCAAAGCGGCATAACTCCAATGACAGGTTTCATAATTTTGTCCTTATACTAATTCTAATAATCTTCAGCAGGGCTGCGTTATTCTCGGCAGTCTCTAGAAAATCCTAGCATATTTATTGACAGAATCTTTAAGTTTGTCTGTTTTGCGCATAAAGAATGCAGACTGATCAGAAAAAGTAATGTAAAAACAGCTGTTTTTTAAGAAAGAATTTTCTCAGTTCAGGGTGGTCTCTTTTCAGGAGCGCTAAAAGCTCCTGAATTTTTCGTGCTAGAATAGTAAGATAACAGCTAATGTATGCAGAAAAGCCGCTTTTTTACCAGCTCTGGCGTTTTTTCTGCATAGAAGATTCCTAAAAGTAGGTAAGGATAATAATTTTCCTATGAAAATTGATGCGTTAGTCCCGGCGGCCGGCGTAGGCAGACGTATGGGAGGCAGCATTCCCAAGCAGTATATGACTCTGGGGACAAAAACCATGCTCGAGCTTACCGTAGATGCCTTAAGACGCTGTCCTGCGGTAAACAGAATAGTGATTGCCGTAAGTCCTGAAGATGAGTACTTTGACAGCCTGAAGCTGTCAGGCGATGCCGACATCATCAGAGCCTGCGGAGGAAAGGAACGTTCAGATACGGTCAGAGAGGCGCTCTCATCGGTTACCACAGACTGGGTATTGGTACACGATGCCGCCAGACCCTTTGTTGCCAGTGAGGATATTCTAAAGCTCACCGAGTGCTGCGAGGATCCTGCTTTTCAGGGAGGCATACTGGCATCTCCCTGCACCGATACCTTAAAGCTCATCGAAAGAGACTCTGATAAAGGAGTCATTTCAATAGAGCGCACGCTTGACCGCAGCAAGGTTTATAGGGCACTGACCCCGCAGCTTTTCAGAACTCAGCAGTTAAAAAAGGCGCTCTTTGATGCTAAAGAGCAGAATATTCCTATTACCGATGAAGCCTCTGCTCTTGAATATGCTGGCCTTCATCCAAGAATAATCGAAGGGCGTTCTGACAATATAAAAATCACGACTAAAGAGGATTTATATCTGGCCCGGGCGCTGTTAAAACAGGAGGATAAATAAAAATGGCTCTTGATTTTCGTATAGGTCACGGCTTTGATGTGCATAAGTTTGGAGGCGAGGGCCCCTGCACCTTAGGTGGCGTAAAGGTTCCCTACGAGCAGGGACTTATTGCTCACTCAGACGGGGATGTGATTCTGCATGCGATAAGCGATGCGCTCTTAGGAGCCATGGCCCTTGGGGATATCGGACATTTTTATCCTGACAATGATGACCGCTACCTTGGCATAGACAGCAGACTTCTTTTGCGCGATGTCTATCAGAAGATCTCAGATTTAGGCTATGAGGTTGGCAATCTGGATGTAACCGTTCTGGCGCAGGCACCTAAGATGGCAGCCTATGAAAAGCAGATGCGGCAGAATATCGCGCAGGATCTGCACGTAGGTCTTGAAGACATCAGTGTCAAGGCCACCACCACGGAAAAGCTCGGCTTTGTCGGCCGCAAAGAAGGCATAGCCGCAGAAGCTGTTGTCCTGCTTTATAAGCGCTAGTAGGAAACCAGGACCTTACCTGATCCTGCAGCAGAGAGTCTAACTTATGAGTGACACAAAATAATTTTTTTAAAATGCGGGATTGGTATTAATAATAAAGACTGATAGGTAATAAGATAGGTGATCAGTGTTTATAAAGGCCTTCTAAGGCAGAAAAAAGAAAAGCTGCCTAGAATGTTACAGCGAACAGAGTAAAGGCCTAACAGTAATCAGGAGTTTTAGGTGAAACAGCAGCCTATAATCAGATCAGTTGCACATACTGAATCTGCGCAGGGAAACAGTTCCTCTATAGTGGGCAACGATGTGTACATCAGCCCGGACAGTGAAATCAATCTTGTAGAGAACTCCGGCATTCAGTTTGTTGACTATCAGGTGGAAGTAAAGTGGGACAACCAGGAGAACTATAAAGTCAAAGGTTTTTCCAGGGGACAGTTTTTCTTTGAAAATGCCGGTCAAGACAGTCACCTAATAAGAGCCGTGCCTGATATCGAGGGCAAGACCTTTTCCGATCCTGTGTCAGGAGAGGTGCTGAGCTCTTCGTCCAAGATCACCTGTGAAACCAGAAAATCCCTGGTACTGTACAACGGAGTATGGTTCCCGATCCCTTATTTTTCTGAGTCCGGCAGCGGTCCTTCCAACTGGGCGCGTGCGCGTGTGGTAAAAATACCGCTTAATGATACGCAGACAGAAAATAACATGTTCGAAAATGAAGATCACTGCCGCTATCATGTGACGCTGGCTTTTGACACGGAACTGCAGAACATAAGGGAAAGCGAGTATTATGCGCCTACGCCTCAGGATGTCAGCAACAAGACCAGATTTACTCTTAACTGGCAGATAGGCGGTACTACTGCTCTGCGCAAGGATAAGAGCGGTCAGAGCTGGGTTGAGGAGTGGGCCCGCGCTGTCTATATGCAGCTTGCTAAAGACCGCTTTTACGAATTAGCGAACGTTCAGGACGATAAGTTTCTAAAGCACATCGAGAACAGGGAGCATGAGGCTCACTATCTGAATATGCTGGCCTTTTTAGGAGGCATGGTGGAGCCAAACCGCGTAAGCTTCATAGCAAACCGCGATGACGGCATCAGCGGCCATGTGGATGTCGATCTGATTTTAGATATCGGCAACTCCCGCTCCTGCGGTGTGCTCTATGAAGAAGTCCGTGACGGCAGCAGGGAAGATTTCACCAAGATTACCGAGCTCGCGATACGCGATCTGAATGCTCCGGATACAGTATATACCGAGCCTTTCCCGAGCAGGATTGAATTTCAGGTAGCCAATTTCGATTTTGACGGGCACTCAGCCCGTTCCGGGCGTCCTGATGCCTTTATCTGGCCATCCTTCGGCCGTACCGGCAACGAGGCTACAATACTCTCGGGCAACCGCGAGGGCGGCGAAGGCCGTACCGGACTCAACTCTCCTAAGCGCTATCTGTGGAAGAGCGAGGCTGACAGCAATGAGCCTGAGTGGTATTTCAATCCTTTCC
>DMTG01000250.1 GCA_003477345.1 Succinivibrionaceae bacterium
TCCCCAGCTCCTGAAAGCTGCGTGGTTCTTTTCAGTATGTACTGCTGTTCGTGTCTGAATTTCTCTAACAGCATATTAGACTGATCGTATATAACAAGACCATTTTCAAGATCTAAGCCCCAGGCTCTTGGATTTAAATTATTGCCTGTAATAAGAGCATAGTTCCTGTCAATATAAAGACCTTTTACATGATAGGTGTTTATGCCGTCTTTCCAGAGCATGACCTTTAATTTCTCGTTATTTATGCACTCTGTGTTTTTGCTGAGGAAATCCTTTAAGTTCTGCTCGTAAATATATGGAACCGCGCCAACAGCCGAGAATTTCTCATCCGGCCTTATAAAGAAGTCATTAGCTGTTTTATCACCAATGACGATAGTTACGCTTACACCTCTTTTAAGAGCATTTTCTATTGCCTTTACAATAAGCTTGGGCGGATTAAAGTATGGCGTGCAGATAAAGATGCTCTCTCTTGCCACACCTAAGAGCCACATTATGGTTCTGTTAAGCTGATTGTTTCTTTTTCCTAATCCGGCAATAGGAGTGATTCCTATCTGGTTCTTCTTTAAGTGGCTGTTGCTGAAGCTGTACTGCACGGTTGTCAGGTGACGCTGCAGCTGGCGGATCTCTTCTCGGATTTCTTTGGAGCTTTTTACTTTTCCCTGTGAGAAATCCTGTACCGCGTAATTCTGATGGAAGGCAGCAGTTACATAGTCGCACATGGCATCAGCCAGTGCCTGACTTCTGATTTCATGGTAGCGGTCGAGTCTGTATTTGTTGTTATAGCCAAGATAGACGTCATTCACGCTGGCGCCTGAATACAGCACGGTATCGTCAAATACAAAGCCTTTTAAATGCATGACTCCGAAGATTTCGCGGCGCTTGACCGGAACTCCGTAGATAGCAGGCGGAGTATCGGTAGAGGTTGCCAGTTTGTAGTACAGTTCACTGTTGCCAAGAGAAGGAGCCTTGCCGATAAGCCCGCGCTGAGCGCGATGAAAATCCACGTAGATTCTGATGTACAGCTTAGGATTTTTCTGCTTGGCCTCGTATAAGGCATTGAGCACTTCACGACCGCATTCATCATCCTGCAGATAAAGCATAGTCATCATGATGCGTTCTTTTGCCGACGCAATCAACTCCAGGATACGACGATGAAAGTGAGTAGGAGACTCTAGAATGTCGTAGTCGGTGGCATTGATCGCTATTGTAGGCAGCTGCTGTAGTCGGGTCTGACAGTAAAGCTGTCCTGGAAGATTCTTATTCCACAAAAACATAAAATCTCCTAGAAAGATTCAGTAGCACGATTCAGCCAGTTTATCTCTGTATCTGTGAGAGTGGCAACGGTGTTACTGATCACGTGGTTAATGTTCTGATGGTAATTATTTATCCATTCTCTTTCTTTGGTAGTAAGCATTTCTTTAACGATTAGCCTAGTATCAAAAGGAACCATGGTCAATGGGGCAAAACACAGCATATGCTGAAGACCTGGCTGGGAACATTCCTGAACTACCAGCAGATTTTCAAGCCTGATGCCGTAGTTACCTTCTTTATAGAATCCAGGCTCGTCAGAGATGATCATCCCTGCCATAAGCGGGGTAGTGGACTGATGGCTGGAGATTGCCTGCGGTCCTTCATGTACTGACAGCAGATGGCCTACTCCGTGGCCGGTGCCGTGAGCATAATCAAGGCCGTGATCCCATAAAGGTCTTCTGGCTATGGCATCTATCTGCATGCCGGAGGTTCCCTTTGGAAAGATTAAAGTAGCCAGCGAAATATGCGCTTTGAGCACAATGGTGTACATACGCATAATTTCATCGCTTACCTCAGGTCCTACCAGCACAGTTCTGGTTATGTCGGTAGTGCCATCCATATAGTGTGCGCCGCTGTCTATAAGATAAATGCTGTCAGAGCCAAGCTTTTTAGGCTCTTTAACAGTCAGGTAATTATAGTGAGCCATAGCCGCGTTGGCGCCTAAGGCAGAGATAGTATCGAAGGACGGTTCTATATAGTCCGCCTCTACTTTTCTAAATGATTCCGCTCTGTCTGCGAGCACGGCTTCATCGATATCACCTACGCGGCGTAAAAAACTTTCCTGATCTTTGAAATTTGCAATATCCGTTATGTCATCAAGCCAGGAGAGGAATCTGCACATTGCAACGCCGTCTTTTAAGTGGGCATTGAATTCACCGGCAATTTCTATCTCATTTTTACAGGCCTTTGGCAGCAGGCATAAGCCAAGCCCCTCCATGACCTGAGCGCCGCCGTCGTGCAGAGTCGATAAAATGTGCGCATTTACACTTTTAGGATCGGCATAGACGTTGGAAGAAGAGGAGCACAGTCTCTGCAGCACCTCGTCGAATCGGGATTCAGGGAAGATATCAACATGCCCAAAGTGTTTTTCAAGTTCCTGAGGATCGGTATCTATCAGGTGCTCATCATCTATATACCATTCCAGAGCTTCGTTGGAATAGGCAACCATTCGACAGTTAACAACTGGAAGACACGGTCTGTCATGACCTCTGATGTTCAGAAGCCAGCAGATACTTTCAGGATCGCAGATGATAGTGGCATCAAGATCGCGCTCTCTTAATTCAAGAGCTAAGTTGTGCTTTTTCTGTGAGCTTGGCTCTCCGTTGAACTCGTCAGGGAAAATCTCGACCTTGGAGCAGGTTTTCTCTGGTCTGTCGGTCCAGATAGAATCAATCACATTTTCTTTTACTGGAACCAGTTCTATATCGTTTTCTGCCAGGTCATTCTGGAGATTTATGAACTCGTTGTAGCTGATGCAGTTTAAATCGATTCCTACCTTGCTGCCTTTTTCAAGTACTGCATTGAAGTAGTCTGCAGGGTAGATGGCAGGGTAGTTGAAAATGTCAAAAGAATCTAAGTCTACCTGCTCTTTTACCTGTATAAGGTATCTGCCGTCTACAAAAATAGCGGCAGTATGCTGAACCGGTATTTTTTCATGATGCTGACCTGTAATGACAGTGTCCTGTTTTATGGTCACCGCTGTTTTTCTGCAGATGGCAACATATCCTGCAGAACCTGAAAAGCCGCTGATGAATTTTATGCGTTCACAGTCTGGCGTAAGTTCATATGATAGGTATTCATCATCATGTGTTACAAGTAGTGCGTCAAGCTTAAGCTGCTCTAACTGGTCATTAAGAGCGGCAATCCGCTGTTTATATATAAGATGATTCGATTCTGTCATAAAAATTTTACAGCTCTAAAAATCAGTCTGTGTTCAGTGTGCTAAGAATAAGTATTATCTAATTATGCAAATGTTAGCACAGTGATGAAAAAGAACAATATTGCGTCACTTCTTAGGAGTTCTGAAAGCCCACAGCCTGTTCAAAAGAAAGTTCACAGGAATTGTTATAAACAGGATAAGCAGAATGGCTAAGTACTTGCTTATGCCGAAGTATTCTATAAGCAGAATAGAAAAGGCATTGGTTAAAACAATTCCGGAAAAGGCATAGGAGGCGTAGCATTTGAGCAGCGCAATCAGGTTGTCTTTAAAGGTTCCCTTGAAATTAAATACGTAGTTTCTATGCCAGTAGAAGGCCCATAGAACACTTAACAGGAACGCTATTAAATTTGCGTAGATGTAGTCATAGCTGACTGCAAATTTTTCCAAAAAGTAAACTGAAACTAAGAAAATTGCATAAGACAGTAGGGTTGAGGATACTCCCACAAGACCAAATCTTATGATTTTTCTTAATTCACTAAGCTGGCTGCTGCTAAGCTTCTTTTCTAGACTAAACAGATACAAGTTTGAATAATCTCCAGACAATTGAAAAAATTCTGCCGGCAGGAGGCTGCGGCAGAATTTTAAATCAGGCTGACGCGGCGGTTAACTGTTTATTATCCAGTAATCCAGGATAAGCACAATTATCCAGGATATATTGTGAATAGTTGTGCCTAAGGCTATATATTTCCTTTCCCTGGCCAGCTTCTGTCCGTCGCTTATATGAATGACGCTGCGTATGGTTGAAGCGCCTAACGGCAGCAGGGCAACTAGCAGAATGAAAATTTCCCACGGCTTGTGAGAGTAAAAGCACGCAGCGGTTGAGGCAAAAAATGTCACTGCAAACAGGGCAATCATGTAGACAGCAGACATGTTGTAGCCCAGCCTCGAGGCGATGGTCATTTTTCCATGGGCTCGGTCTTCTTCAATATCTCTGACACTGGAAACATGCAGCAGCATCACTGATTCAGCCCCCACAGAGAAGCTGATGAAAATGGTGTCTGGGAAAACGTCTAAGCCGCTGTCACTTGCTGAAGTGATCAGGATCTGAGAGCCAATCACGGCGACTACACCGAAGAATATAAAGACGGCCAGATCTCCAAAGCCCTTATAGCCATAGGCCATTCCCAGGGTATAGAACAAGGAGGCCAGTATGGAAATTACACCTAAAAATATGAACCAGGATAAAACCTGAAGGTTATTGCCAACCGCCAGAGCTACCGCAATAAAGCCTACAAAAGCGCTTAGCATGGTTACGCAGGCCATGCCTTTTCTTAGCTGAGCAAGAGAAATTGCCCCTGACATAACCGCTCTGATTGGTCCAAGGCGGTTTTCGGTGTCGGCGTTTTTGCAGGCATCGCCATAATCATTTGCAAAATTGCAGAGGATCTGCAGGAGTACTCCTGTGATAATTATGGCTACGGCTGTCGTAGCAGTATAAAAAGATACTGTTCCATAATAAAAACCTAAAGCACAGCCTAATGCACAGTTCGTGAAGCCTAGTAAAAGCGTTTTGGGTCTTGTTTCGTTTATCCAATCGCGTAACATCTTGTGGGACCTTAATGTACAGGAATTCGTATTAAAAATATTAACTGACTGATACTAATAGTTATCTTGTCAGTTATTGCTGCTTAATCTGCAGTTTATAAAAATTTACTGATAAAACATTTGTAATTTTATCATTATGTTGGTGTCAGTTGGAGAGAAAAAGAATCCTTATACTCCTTTTCTGGTATAGAGTCTAATTATTATCCAAATGTAAGAGGCAATTAAGGTATAATCTGCAACTATTCTATAGATACATTACAAGGTAATACAATGTTATTTGATGATCCAGCATTAAAGTCTCTAAAAAAGCAGTTTGACAGTAATAAAGAACGAGTAGAAGGCGTTGTAAAAGCTACCGACAGAGGATTTGGCTTTCTTGAATTTGATAAGGAATCCATTTTTATT
>DMTG01000287.1 GCA_003477345.1 Succinivibrionaceae bacterium
CGCGGCAGAGGAACATGGTGCCTAAGGTCACGATGAAAGGCTGCAGTCTGAAGAATGTAACCAGAAAGCCGTTCAGAGTGCCAACTGCGATACCGATGAACAGCACCAGGAACATGCACAGCCATGGATTTAAGGTGGTATCACGCATCAGCCAGGCCAGGGACATGCAGGTTAGCGCTACTACTGCGCCTACTGACAGGTCGATGCCGCCGAAACCAGAGAGAATAGTAAAGGTAATGCCTACAGTTACGATTATCAGAGGTGCGTTGTCGATGAACAGATTCAGAAATACCTGCGGGCTGAAAAAGCCGTCAAAGCATACAGATCCGAAACCGAACAGAAGTATAAACAGAATCAGTGTGACATAGAACTGAAAGAATCTTGATGCCACCATGCTGCTTAGAAAATTACGCATTTGTCACCCCCTTGTTCCCGGAAACCTCCTGAGATCTGTTTTTCCTGAGTTTGTAGTTTCTGTACATCTGCTTGAACTTCTCTGACTGGAATACGATGATCAGCAGAATAACGACCGCCTTGACTGCAGGAAGTCTGTCAGAGGAAACACCCACTGCATACATGGTAGTGGTAAGAGTCTGAATGGTAATAGCGCCGATAATGGTGCCGCCTATGTAATAACGGCCGCCAATCATCAGGGTGCCGCCCAGCGTCACCGACAGAATGGCGTCCATCTCCATATTAAGACCGCAGTTGTTGGCATCGGCGGCTCTGATGAGAGAGCCTTCAATAAGACCTGCGGTACCTGCGCAGAAGCCTGAGAAGATGTAAACGGCAAAGAGTACTGCGGTAACATTGATGCCAGCATAGCGGGAGGCTGTCTGGTTGATGCCTACAGACTGAATCATAAGACCTATTGAGGTCTTCTTGTCTAAAAGTATCACCAGCGCCACCATGGCAAAGGCTATGAGCAGCGCAGTAGGCAGCGGAATACCCGGGATATTGCCTCCTATGTAGCTAAATGGCTTGTAGTAGACAGTAATAATCTGTCCGTCAGTCATCAGCTGAGCAATACCGCGGCCTGCTGTCAGCAGAATCAGAGTGGCAACCATGGCCTGAATCTTGAGCTTGGCAACCAGGGTACCGTTCCAGATACCGGCCAGCACGCCTACCGCAAGACCGCCTAAAATGGCAATGAAGAAAGGATGCTCAGGCACGCCTGAGATATCACCGCCTAAGAGCACGCAGCAGGAGGCTGCTGAAATGGCGCAGACAGCGCCTACGGAAATATCCACGCCGCCGGTGGCAATCACAAAGGTCATGCCCAGGGCGAGAATGATAAGTGAAGAAGAACGATAGAGAATATCTATAGGTCTTCCAAACAGATTGCCGTTGTCCATTACCTTGATTGCAAAGAAATCGTCCACAAAGAAAGCATTGAACAGCAGCAGGAGGGCCAGCGCAGCCAGAGGCAGCGCCAGCGAACTGTGAGAGAATTTTTTAAGCATGTCCATGATATTCTCCTGCAATGGCCTGCATTATGTGTGCGGTTGAAATTTCGTCTTCCGCAAGTTCCGTTACCTTTTCGTGATCACGTATAACCATGATGCGAGAGCAGGTTCTTACCTCTTCACCAAGCTCGCCTGAGATGAAGACCACTGACATGCCCTTGTCTTTGGCAAGAGATACCGCCAGCTGCTCAATTTCAGACTTGGTGCCAACGTCAATGCCGCGGGTAGGCTCATCCAGAATCAGCAGAGACGGCTGAGTTGCCAGCCATCTGGCAATAATCACCTTCTGCTGATTGCCGCCTGACAGCTTGGACACAAGCTGCTCTCTGTCGGAGACCTTGATTCTTAAAAGCTCAATATAGTGATCAGCAAGCTCATTCTGCTTGGCGCGCGGCATATGCTTGAACATGCCGTCTTTAGCCTGCATGGCCAGAATAATGTTCTCACGCACCGAAAGATCACCGATAATGCCGGCAAGTTTTCTGTCCTCAGGACAGAAGGCAATGCGGTTGTTCATCATGTCCATTGGTGACTTGGCTGTAACAGTGGTGCCGTCAACAGTAATCGAACCGCCGTTCTTTTCCATGATTCCGAAAATGGTCTCGGCAATTTCGGTTCTGCCTGAGCCTAAGAGGCCGGCTAAACCTATAACCTCACCCTTCTTGATGTTCATGGAAAGATCCTTGACCTTGCCTGGAACATTTACATGATCCATGTTTATGAACACCTGATCACGCGGCTTGGATTTATCAAGATTGGACTCAATCTGATCTTCCTTGATCTCTTTGCCCATCATCTTGGAAATAAGCTGAATGCGCTCGAGATTCTTGATCTCATATTCACCCACGTACTCGCCGTCACGTAAAATCGTGATGCGGTCGCAGATGGTGTAAATCTGCTCGAGGAAATGAGAAATAAATATAATGGAGATACCCATGTTCTTAAGATTGCGCATGATCTTGAACAGGCGCTCGGTCTCGTTATCAGACAGAGATGAGGTCGGCTCGTCTAAGATCAGGATCTTGCATTTAGTATCAATTGCGCGGGAAATGGCAATCATCTGCTGCATGGCAACCGGATAAAAGCCCAGGCTCTTGTTTACGTCTATATCCAGCCCCATGTCTTCGTGCAGCAGTCTTTTGGCATTCTGACTCATGGTCTTCCAGTCGATACGACCGAATCTGCCGCGCGGCTCGCGTCCGATAAAAATATTTTCAGCGACACTCAGGTTGGAACAGAGATTTACTTCCTGATATACAGTGGATATACCCAGCTGCTGACTCTCTAAAGGAGACTTAGGAGCAATCTGTCTGCCGTCAAAAGTGATCTCGCCGTTGGTTTTCTGGTATACACCTGTAAGTACTTTTACAAGCGTAGACTTACCGGCACCATTCTCGCCCATCAGAGAATGAATCTCTCCTCTTTTTAAATTAAAGGATACATTCTTCAGTGCCTTGACTCCCGGGAAAAACATATCAATATGCTTCATCCGCAGGATGTATTCATCAATTTGTGAGGCCATGGCCCCTCCTGGATACAGTACATTTTTTAGAAAAAGGCGTCCGTACTCATCAATATAAAGAGCACTTAAAATAAAAATGTCCACCCCATTATGGCAGTGGACATCTTTTGACTCTAACGGGAAAAGTCAAACTTTCCTATGAGTTAGTACTGACGGGTTGGCAGTACCTTGGCTGCTTCGTCAGCGGAGAATACGCCTTCATCAACGTATACGCTCTTCTCTACCTTCTCACCGTTTAAGATCTTCTTGGCGGTGGTGAAGAAGAGATCAGCCTGCAGAGGGTTGCACTCGATGGTGGCGTTGGCTTTGCCGTCGATCATGGCCTGGAAAATGCCCTTAACAGCATCGCAGGATACGATTATGATGTCCTTGGATGGCTTGAGGCCGGCTGCTTCGATAGCCTGAATAGCGCCTAAGGCCATATCGTCGTTCTGAGCAAAGAGGATGTCGATATCATCACGATAGGACTTTAAGAAGGATTCCATAACTTCCTGACCTTTGGCGCGGGTGAAATCACCGGTCTGAGAAGCTAATACATTGTAGCGGTCTTTGTTTGGTGATGACTTTAAGGCATCATCGAAACCGTGGGTACGGCCGGTAGCTGCTGAAGCGCCTACAGTGCCTTCAAGAATTACGATGTTCAGCTTGTCGCCGCCGTTGC
>DMTG01000263.1 GCA_003477345.1 Succinivibrionaceae bacterium
ATAGCTGCGTTTAGAAAGCCCGGTTAAATGGTTTCTAATGGAGGCTATATGTGCAGACAGACTGCTTTTCTGAGTGCTTTCATCACCTGCGTTGATATAGGCGGTATAGGCCGTAAGTGAGCACTTGGCATCAATGATGATGCAGTGGTTTTCAGGCAGCTTTATGACGGCATCCGGTCTGCCGCGGTTTTCCCTGTCTTTTACAAAGAATTCACGCTCGTATTCAATACCCTTGGTTAGCCCTGAGGCATCTAAAACCCGCTCTAGCTGCAGCTCGCCCCACATGCCCTGGGATTTGCCGCCTGAGCGCAGCGCACTTGTCAGCTCATCTGCCTGTTTTGACAGTGACACCTGCGCCTCCTGCAGCTTTTTAAGCTCATTGCCAAGTGCGCCTGACTGCTCTGAACTTGTTTTCTGCGATTGAGTCAGAAACTCCCGGAAGGTTTCAAGCTCTTCTTTCAGAGGACTGACCGCATTCTTAAACTGCTCTTTTGAGCTCTCCTGCAGCGCCTGACTGCGCTCTTTTAACATGCGCTCTCCTAAGACTGTGAGCTTTTGTTCAAGTTCCTGGTAGTTCTGTTCAAACTGTACTTTATTAGCTTCCATCTGCTGCTTTAAAGCGGCGAAATTGGCCTTTAATACGGCATTATCACGGGAGAGCTGGGTATTTTCTGAAATCTGCTCTTTAAGATCGCTGTTTAATAGATCAGTTTCTTTTATAAGCTTGTCGTTTTCATCGCTGAGGTTGTTGCGGGTTTCCTCCATGACCGCCAGACTGCGCTGCAGCGAATAGACATACTGTTCCTTTTCTTTTAAGGAATAGTTAAGCCGGTTGAGCTGTTCTTCTTTTTCTCCGAGCCTTTTCTGGGCTTCCTGAAGAATGACGTCATAGCGGCTCTGCAGGCTTACCTTGCGGTAGGCTATAACCGCCGCGCATAGCGTTGCCAGCATAAAAAGCAGCAGTAGTACAAGATCGGGTATGGTTACGGTGTAGTTGAAAAGGCTTGGCATAGTAGATTCTGATTACCTTGAAAAATCCCTGAAGATTACTCCTATATTATACGGATTTAAGGGATTTTTCTAAAAAAAGTTACCTAAAGTCAAGGTGATGAGAAAATTCAGACAGCAGCTTGCAAATTAGTCAGGCAGGAGCAGAAACAGGCAGCTCTTTTTTATAGGTCTGGCCAGAGCCACAGACTCTGGCGCTTTTTCAGGACTGTCAGTGGAAATGACTGTCTATGGCTTCCATATTGTGGATAAGGTGCAGAAACATGGCATCAGAGGCTCTGACCGGATCATGCATTCTGATGGCGTCAACAAGGTTGCGGTGATCTTTTATGGTTTCCTTTCGCAGCATGGAACCTGTTACGTCCACGAACAGTTCAATGGCCTTGAAAATTATCGGCTGAATTTTGGGCATAACCGTATTGCCGCTGAGCTCGCCTATCAGAGAATGGAAACTGGCATCAGCCTTATGGTGGTTCTTTTCAGCAAGGATCAGGGCTTCGACTTCATTGGCCTTGGTTTCGAGCTTTTCAATCTGCTCCTTGGAGGCATTGATGGCGGCCAGTGCGCAGACAGGTGGCTCTATCATGCGTCTGAAGGCCAGGAGATCAGACACAAGCTTCTTTTTGTCCTGTACGAAGGTGAAGCCTAAAGGATCATCAGGAATGCCGAGCTTTTCACTTACATAAATGCCCGAGCCGTGTCTTACCTCTAAGATGTTTCTGGAGGCCAGCATGCGAACCGCCTCTCTTAGTGTGCTTCTGCCTACATTGAGCTTTTCGCAGAGGGTTTTCTCGTTGTCGAGCTTGTCTCCTTTGGTCAGGGATTTCTGCACTATAAGATCTATGATCTGATCAGAAGTTAATTCAGAAAGTGATTTTTTATAATTTTCTGTATCGTCTATGTCTGACATTCAAGTCACCTGAATTTAAAAAAATTATAGAAAAATCAATCTAAATAACGGCAATTGATAGATCTATAGCATAAAGGGAAAACGTTTTTTTTGATAATATCTTGTCAAATCTAAAAAAACAATTGATCAGATCACTAAAACAGAATTAAGGTCAAAATTTTTATGTTATCGTTCACATTTCTTGGACTTTAAGAAAAAACAATTTAGGAATTTTCTTGATATTTAAAATAATTACAAAATAGATCTGAATATAATGTGATATCGATCACGTAAATGTGCTGTGATCTGATAACTTAGTGAACTGTGTCAAACTTTTTAATATTTGCGTGTGACAAATCCTTTTCATTTTGTAAAACTATCTTCAGGCAAAAAATTGCTTCACTCACATGCTATGGAGAAACGTATGAAAGCATTCAAAATGTTAGGTGCAGCCCTTGCAGTAGCAATGGTTGCTGGTTCTGTAAGCGCACACGCTGGCGACACCATTGAATTAAAATTCGCTAACGTAACCAATCAGCCATCAATCGATGCCGCTCAGGTATTCATCGATGTTGCTGCCAAAGAATCAAATGGCAAAATCGTAATTAAACACTATCCAAACAACATGTTAGGTGACGACCGTACCGTTACCGAGTCCATGATGCTTGGTGATATCGATATGGTTCAGACCCAGCCTTCAGTATTGGCTTCCATGATCCCAGACCTCTATGTATGGGATGCTCCATTCCTCTTTGACAAGATTGAAGATGCCTGGAAGTGCCTGGATGGTCCATTAGGCCACCAGATCAACGAGCAGGTTGAGAAGAAAGGCCTGAAGTATCTGGCAGCTCTGGAAAACGGCTATCGTCACTACACCAACAGCAAGGTTCCAGTAAAGGTACCTGATGATGTAAAGGGCCAGAAGCTGCGTGTTATGGAAACCGACCTGCAGATCGCCATGTGGAAGAACTGGGGCGCTAACCCAACTCCTATGGCCTTCACCGAAGTTATTTCTGCTCTGCAGCAGGGTACCATCGATGCTCAGGAAAATCCACTTTCCATCATCGACTCCAACAAGCTCTACGAAGTACAGCACTATATTTCTTTAACAGGCCACCTGTTCTCCCCACATATCCTGTACATCAACAAGGCAAGATATGACGGCTTTGCTCCAGACATCAAGGCAGCTTTCGACAAGGCTGTAGCAGCATACCAGGAAGCACAGCGTAAGCGTGCAACCGAGCTGAATGCTCTGTCTGTAGACAAGTTCAAGGCAGCAGGCTGCGAAGTTATAGAAGTAACCCCAGAAGAGCGTGCTGTATGGCGTAAGAAAGCCATCGACGGCGGTGTTTACGACATGGTTCGTGCTAAGCTCGAGCACCCAGAAATCCTTGATAAGATCCTGAACAAGGAATACTAATCAAATGGCATAAAAGCCAATCAGAAAGGCGGCGCAAGCCGCCTTTTTTGGAATACCTTAAAACTAAAATAGGTTGAATTATGAAGAAATTACTCAAGCTGCTGGACGACAAACTGGAGATCAGCATCTGCGTTACGCTGATGTGCATTCTTTCAGTCGTGCTGGCAATTCAGGTTTTCTTCCGCTATGTTATGGGAGCTTCCCTATCCTGGTCGGAAGAAATGTCCCGTTATATGTTCGTCTGGCTTGTATATATCGGTATCGCCTACGGCTGTAAGATTATGCGCCATATTAAGATTGATGCCGGCTTATTCCTGTTTCCAAAAGCAATGAGAAAATATGTCGTGATCTTAGGCGACTGCATTTTCTTCTGCTTTGCTCTGGCAATTGTATATTATGCCTGGGGCCTTGTAGTACGTCAGTATGTTTTCGGTCAGCTGTCCCCTGCAATGCAGATCCCAATGTGGATTGTATATGCAGCACCATTTGTCGGCTTCCTGTTAACAGCAGTTCGTCAGCTTCAGACCATTATTTTCAGAATTCAGCATCTGCATGATCCTGATCCTGAACCTACTGAAGTTGACCTCAAAAAGTTATAAGGAGAATAGACGATGGTCGCAACAATTCTTTTTGCCCTGCTGGTAATTCTCCTTATTGTGAATGTACCTGTAGGTATTGCCCTTGGTATTTCCACCATGGGTGCACTTATGTATGGCGGTACGCTTAGTCTTACCTCTATACCTCAGGCTCTGGTTACCAGCTGTGACTCCTTCCCGATTCTGGCAATTCCTCTGTTCATCCTGTCAGGCGATCTGATGGGGGCAGGCGGTGTTTCCACCAGAATTCTGAATGTCTGCAACGTATTCTTTGGCCGTATCACCGGCGGTATCGCAATTGTTACCGTTTTGGTATGTATGTTCTTTGCAGCAGTTTCAGGCTCAGGTCCTGCTACTGTGGCAGCAGTAGGCACCATGGTTGTTCCAACCATGTTAAAGCTTGGCTATGACAAGCCATTCGTGCTGGCTCTGGTAGCAACTGCAGGTTCCATTGGAGTTATTATTCCTCCATCAATCCCGATGGTTATTTTCGGTGTATCCACCGGCGCTTCGGTAACCTCTCTGTTCATGGGCGGTTTCTTCCCTGGCATTATGATTGGTCTGGCACTTATCACCTACTGCTATATCCACTGCAAGAGAAGAGGCTTTACCGGTACTGCTGATCCTTTCAAGTGGGAAGTTGCCAAGGCTGCCTTATGGGATGCCAAATGGGCTTTAATCAACCCGGTCATCATCTTAGGCGGTATTTATGCAGGTATCTTCACTCCGACTGAAGCTGCTGCCGTAGCTGCCATGTATGCATTCTTCTGCGGTGCTTTCTTCCATCGTGAGCTTACCGTTAAGAAGTTCTTAAAGGCAGTATCAACCTCCTGCTCAACCACAGCCACCACCATGGTTATTTTAGGATGTGCTACCGCATTCTGTAAGGTAATTACCATTGAGCAGATCCCTCAGATGGTAACTGCAGGTCTGATGACTATCTCCACCAACAAGATTGTCCTGCTGCTGATGATTAACGTACTGCTGCTGATCATAGGCTGCTTCATGGATACCACTCCAGCCATTCTGATTATGGCCCCGATCTTATTACCTGTAGCACAGGCAATCGGTGTAGATCCAATTCACTTTGGTCTGATCATGGTAACCAACCTGGCAATTGGCTTTATTACACCGCCTCTGGGAATCAATCTGTTTGTGGCCTCGAGAATCGCGGATTCTCCAATGGAAGTTATCCTGAAGGGCATTGTTCCATTCATCCTGACGATGTTAGGATGCC
>DMTG01000269.1 GCA_003477345.1 Succinivibrionaceae bacterium
GTATAATAGCGAAAATCTTTTGCTGATGAACCTTGATATTGGGCTGTTTCCTGAATGTGCTTTAATTTCAACGTAATTACCAGTAATTAAAAAATAAATTATATCCTGATAATAATAAATTTACGGCGAGTAAATAAAAGTGAAGCTGCTAAATAAGGAAATTCTGAAAAAAATCGGTTATGCACTGCTTATATTAGTTGCACTGATATTAATATTTAAATCAAGAAAAGATAATTTTATTGGCATATCGAGCAGCCTAGCCGATCAGGTCGGTATCCTGACATTTATATGTTTTATTCTTGCCACACAAATAAAAGCAAAGCTCAAAGAAAATCTTTTATTCTGGCTTGTCACAATAGCTTTATATGCCTGTATTCCTCTTATACAAAAGAACCTTGGTAATACCGTAAGATCAAATGAGTATGTTGCCTCCGGTATCTTCGGAGGTTGTCTTTACTGCTTTCCGTTACTGCTCTCAGCAATAGTAAACACAGTAAACAGCAGAGCCATAAGCCGCATCTCGTCAGTATTTGTCTACCTTTTAACGGCACTTGTCATAAGCTATCCTCTGGTATTTTATTTTTACTATTTAGCTGAAGACGCGGTATTTTCTGCAGACATAGTTCTGGCAATCAGTCAGACCAATCTAAAAGAATCTTTAGATTACGCAATGACGGTCTATGGCGGATTGAATATAGGCTATTATGCAGCGTTTTTAATTTTGATTATTCTTGCAGCCATCTTTATTTACAGGGTTAAAAAATCCTTAGACTTTATAGTTATCAGAACAGGAATAATAAATTATCTGCTTTTAGCCCTAGGATGCGTCTTTTTATACCAGCTGTCTTTTATGACAATGTTCTCAAACAAAGGCTTTAATTGTCTTCCAAGACAGGTAATTACCTTCTCTTCAACCATTCTGAGTTCCTACAGCGATTTTGAAAAGGGCAGTGCTGATTTACTTAAAAATACCTCGATCTCAAGAATATATGAGAATGAACCTGGCATTTATGTGCTTGTAGTAGGAGAATCTGAAAACAGAGACTATATGAGTCTTTATGGTTTCAAAGACGATACCACACCGCTTATGAACAAGCTGGTTGCAGACAGCAGCTTTATAAAATATGAGCATGCCTATGCCTGTTTTACTCATACTATCCCGGTTTTATCTCTGGCTTTAACCAGCGCCAATCAGTATAACGAAAGGGTGCTGGATAATTCTCTTACCTTGATTGATACAGCAAAAGCTGCCGGCTTTAAGACCTACTGGATAAGCAATCAGGCAAAAGACAGTCTTGTGGATACTCCTGTAACCTATCTGGCGCTGCATTCTGATTTCAAGCGTTTTATTACTGAAAATAAGAAAAGCTCAGGTGATAACAGACTTTATGATGGATCTATTTTAGAAAATCTTCCGAAAATTCCAGAAAATGAAAGCTCTCTGGTAATTATCCATTTCATGGGAAGTCATTCTGTTTATAAGGACAGATATCCTGAAAACTTTGCAAAATTTTCAGGCAGCGACGCAAAGGTGGCAGAGTATGAAAATTCCATACTCTATACGGATTATGTATTAAATGAGCTGTATAAGCATTTTTCTGCACTCCCAAATTTCAAAGCTATGGTTTATTTCTCTGATCACGGTGCAGATCCTGCTCTTAAGGCAGATCATAACGTTTCCCACTTTAACTATGGCATGGTCAGAATCCCTATGGTGATGTCTTTTTCTGAGGGTTATAAAAACAGCCACTCTAATACCTATACAACTTTGCTTAACAGCAGAGACAAAGTATTTACAAATGATTTAGCCTATGAGCTGATGCTTGGGATTATGGGAATTAAGATTGAGACTGAGGTTTACAAGCCGGAATATGACTTAACTTCTGAAAATTATCAGCTGGATAAATCGAATGCCGTTACATTACACGGAAAACTGAAAGTGAGTGATGACAGCGCTTATTAGAGATCAAGCTTAATTTCTGTGAAATCAGCTTATGGTTAATCATATATAATAAGATTTAAACAAACTTAAATGAATTCAGGTGATATTAAACAACCGAGGTCCAATTGAACAGCACCCCCGCTCAGAAACCTATACGTTCTGCAGTAATCGTTTCTAAAGTATACAGAAGACCTATGTCCGGAGCCATCAGAGAACTTGGTGTGCTCCTAAAAAACTTAGGTGTGCAGGCATATCTGGATAAAAACACCGCCATAGGTTTCAATATCCCTGAAATTCCGGTACTTTCAAGAAGGCAGATAAAAGATCAGGATCTGATAATTGTAATGGGTGGTGACGGTTCGGTACTTGGCGCTGCCAGAGCGCTTGTAGATCTTCAGGTACCAATGCTGGGCGTAAACCGTGGACACCTCGGTCTTCTTACAGACGTTAATCCTAACGATCTAAAAGACAAGCTTACTAAAGTAGTCACCGGGCGCTATGATATTGAGCAGCGCACCATGATAGATGTCAGAGTCTCCCGAGAGGAGGATGACGGCGCAGGGGAGCTTATTGGACAGTCTCTTGCCATGAATGAAACCGTTATTCACTCAGGCATGATGGCTCATATGATGAC
>DMTG01000132.1 GCA_003477345.1 Succinivibrionaceae bacterium
TCCTTTGCAGGCGATGTTTCGGTCTTTGAGGTAATTTAGCGTAAGCACGGTATGATTTATGGTTCCAAGGCCAGCATCTGCTACTACTACACAGGACAGGTTTAAAAGCCTGATGATATCTTCATACAGAATATGGCTGTTCTGCTCCCACACAACCGGGCAGATGATGCCGCCGGCTCCCTCTGAGAGCACATAGTCGTAGCTGCCTCTGAGTCTGTCAAAATCCTCTTTGATTTTATCAAGAGATGGGAATCGTCCTTCAACCCTGGCCGCCAGATGCGGGGACAGCGGATTTTTATAAAGATAGGATAGCAGGCTGTCGGTTGTCTGTTTAATATCAGCGTGATCGCGGACATAGCCGGCATCTGACTGTTCGATGCTGTCAGCTCCGCTGACGGCTGCCTTGTAGTAACACAGTCTGAGATTTTTACAGGTTAGCTCTCTTGCAATAGCCGCACTTACATAGGTCTTGCCGATATCCGTGCCGGTACCGGTCACAAATAATCCTTTCACTTTTTCCTTCTTATTTTTTTACTGTAACGTAGTATATATGCCAGCTGGCATATACTTTACCGTTTTTACTGAATTTAGCAGCATATTCTTTTAAAAATGCGTCAAGTCTGCTTTTAGTCCAGATCTTTCCTGTTCTTAAAGACACGCCGGTTTTTTTTAGAGACACAAGCAGTGCCAGGGCATCCTGATACTCGGCCTTAAGAATTTCCTCAGAGAGTGAATATTCATAGCCAAGAGAATTCAGGATATCAAGAAGAGCGTCTTTTGACAGGTAATCTATGCCATGACCAGTAAGCTCTCTAAGCTCTTTTAAGTTCTGACTGCCAAAGGTGCTGAAGGCTAAGATGCCTCTGTCATTGAGCAGATCCATAAAGGTCATAAGAGAGTTTTTAAGATCTGAAAACCACTGAAAACAGGCATTGGAGACAAGCAGATCAAAGCTTTTTGAACATGTAAGTCTCTCAGCATCGCAGACAAGATAGTCAATGCTGCCTGTGCCCTGAAACCTGTCTTTGCAGATAGCGATCATTTTTTCTGAAATATCATTAAGCACCAGACTGTCAGGCTGATACCTGTCAAGCAGCAGCTTGCTTAGATTGCCGGTTCCGCAGCCGATTTCAAGAATGGTTTTAGGAGAGAAATCCTGGAGCTTTCTGGTAAGTTCAGAGGCGATATAAGCCTGAACCTCCGACTCTTTGTCATAGGTTGCAGCCGATTTTGAAAAGGCGTCTCGGATTTTTTCTTTAGTGCAGATCATATTACAAGCGATACAAACAGATCAGGTGAGTAATGCGCTATGTCTTTTATTTCATAGGGAATTTTATGTTTCTCCCAGGAGTTTTTCTGATTTTGTGGTGCGAATATCCGGTCCTTGGCGCCTATAAAAGCTCTGGTATAGCTAAAGGCACTGCTATCAGGCAGCCTCGTGGTTTCCTTTATATAACAGAGTTCTTTTTTTAAGGATTCAACTGACCTATCTGGCCTTGTTTTAATATAGTTCTCATAGCAGGCAGCATCTCCGCACATTCTTCTGTAGAACTTCAGCACCGATTTTTCGCTGAGAGCTGCAATAGTACCGTCCCATAAGTTTTCAGGAATACCGAGAGTATCATCAATTCCTTCTTTGGTACCGTTGACAGCATAAGCTGTAACGATTCTGTCTTTTATATGGCTGTTTGCAATTACCCTGGGTGCAATCATGACCCCCATAGACCAGGCAATCAGGTTTATCTTCTGATAGCCCTGATAGTCTTCATCTGAAAATTTAAGATCTGAATAGTCATATATAAGGGCAATGTCAGTATCGCTATGGCTCTTATTCAGATAGTAGAAGGCTCTCTCGTCCTGCCCGTAACCTAGAAAAATTAGGTTTAGGGTATCTGAATCAGTTTTCTTTATAAATTTCTGCTGCATATTTTTTCTATTGAATGTCAGTGAATCTTTTATATATCAGATAAGACAGCAGAGCCTTAAAAGCCCTGTGCGAATTTTCTGATAGTCAGCGCCAGCTTTTCTACCTCGCTGTCAGTGAGCGCGGCGCTAAGAGAAAGTCTAAGCCTGGCCTTGCCTTTGGGGACGGTCGGGTGGCGTATAGGCATGGCATAAAATCCGTTTTCTCTGAAGAAGACTGCCGCCTCCAGGGAGGCCTGATTTTCAAAAGTCAGAAGCGGGATGATCTGCGAGTCTGACAGATTTTCAAAGCCGCTTTCTGTAAGGGTCTTATGAATATAGGTGCTGATGCCTGCAAGTCTTTTCCTTAAATCATTGCGCTTTTGCATATGATTGAGCATAAAGACCGTATGCGCAAAGGAGAAAGGGGAGAGCGCGGTTGAGAAAATAAGCGATCTTGCGGTGTTGATGAGATAGCTTCTGGCGGTAGCGTTGCAGAGTATGCACGCGCCTTCAGAACCCAGTCCCTTGCCGAAGGTAGTCAGAATAAAATCCACCTGATCACCAAGGCCGCTGTTTACACACAGCCCGGCGCCGTTTTCATTGAAGAGGGTAAAGGAGTGGGCTTCATCTACGTACAGATATACATTAGGATAGCGCTTTTTAAGATCGACTAATCTCTTAAGATCGCATCTGTCGCCGTCCATGCTGAAGATTGCCTCAGTTACAATTATGACTGACTCGTATTCGGCGTGATTTTTTGAAATCAGTTCTTCTAAATGCTCATAGTCATTGTGCGCATATCTTAAGTATCTGCCTTTGGAGGCCAGTATGCCGTCTATCATGGAGGCATGCGCCAGCTTGTCGGCAATGATGAGCGTGTGCTTATCTCCTAAAGCTGCCAGAATTCCGCTGTTAGCTGAAAAGCCTGAGTTGAAAAAGACGGCTTTCTTGCTGAACAGTCTCTCCATTATCTCTTCTGCCTGCGCATAGGACTCGTGCGCTCCAGTTAAAAGAGGAGAGCCTGAGGATGAGAGCGGACAGACATGCCCGGTGCTGTAATCAAGAAACTCTTTGGCAAGCGCTGCATCCTGACCAAGCCCCAGATAGTCGTTGGAGGATAAATTTATATATTCCTGGCCATCTATAAAGATGCGGCTGCCTTGCTGCTTTTTTGGAGTAATAGTACGCAGCATCCCCCTGGCTTTATTTTCTTCAAGCAGGGATGCCATTCTTTCGTATAGTGTCACAATAAACCTTGAAATCTAATGTCTATAAGTGAACCTGACAAGTTCTGTATTTTCAGAAACTGTTTTTACTGCAGTTTTTTCAGAGCGTCTGCATCAAGCTTAAGGCCGTCTACGCTGTTTGCATTAAGATAGCTAAGAAGTCCACGGCAGCCGCGTGAAATGTCATTATAAGCTATATCAAACCTGCGGGTATACCATGGATCGTCTATATCGCCTTTTTCAGGAGTGAAATCTAAAAGCAGAAAAACTTTCTTTCTGTCAATTTCAGGGCGCAGGTAGAAAAGATTTTCAAGATTGAATTTTTCCATCGCAATAATGTAGTCAAAGTTTCTGCAGTCCTCGCTAGTTATCTGGCGGGCGCGCTTTTTCGAGGTGTCTGCATCAGGCAGTACCTTGGCTAGATAGGCTTTTACCGGAGGATAAACGCCGTTGCCAATTTCCTCCTGTGAGGTGGCAGCAGACTCGATGTGGAAACTCTCTTGCGCTCCTAACTTATTTATATAGTGTTTTAAGACGAATTCAGCCATGGGAGAACGGCAGATGTTGCCATGGCAGATGAAGAGTATGCGTATCATTTATATTAGTCCTGAAGCTTTTTTATGACGGTACTTTTAAATTTCTGACATCAATTATATCAACAAGCTGATCTCGTGCCGCCTGTCTTAAGAATCCGGTTGCGTAGAGCGGCAGAGTTGTATAGCCTTCGCCTGTTCCTACATTGGTATCAGAATATTTTTCCAAATTGTGCCCGAAAAGCCCCT
>DMTG01000210.1 GCA_003477345.1 Succinivibrionaceae bacterium
ATATTAAACTTTGCTGTCAGAAAATGGCTCAGGCTGGCACCCTGCATTATAGTACTTACTATAATAGGCTATTCTTTTACCGGCTTTAACATAAGTCAGTATCCTTTGTCTGTAAATATATTCAATTCCCTGCTGCTGTTAGACTGGAACACCCACCACTTTGGTCCTGATGCCACCATTATCTACGTGGCCTGGTTTGTAAACGCGCTGCTGTTTGTCTCGGTTGTCTATTTCAGCATTCTCAAAACCTTTAAGGCAGAACTGGCAACTTTCCTTATAGGAGCAATTTCGTTTATATGTTTCTTTATGTATAACAGACATATATACATAATAGTTCCATTCATATTTCCTCTGGTAAGAGCCTTTGCGTATATGGGCTTTGGCTATCTTATCTGCCAGCTCTGGAAATCTCGCAGTCAGGATCTAAAAGCTGATACCTCTAACAGCAATATTCTTATTTCCTTGCTGGAGGCAGTGCTGCTGGCATGCGTAACTATCAGTCTGTTTGCAGGTTCCACCGGCATTTCAACACCAGAAGGACTCACTGTTCCTCCTGAGCAGATCGCAACTCTTAACGCAGAAACCTGGTTTCCGGATCTGACACGCTGGGCTCTGGGAGGAGTCTGGCTGCAGATCTGCTTTATTGCTCTGTTCTGGCTTTTTCTTTGCCGTAAGGGATTAGTATCTCAGCTGCTCAATAACAGAATTTCAGTTGCCCTGGGCAGGTATTCCTACACAGTATTTCTTGTGCATACCATTGTGGTCAGAGCTATCAGAGACTACCTGAAACCTGATGAGTGCGCCTGGGTTTTAGATAACCCGGCAGCTTCTATTACTCTGCTGTGCCTCATCATACTGTGTGCCTCCATTGCAGTGCACCACCTGATAGAAATGCCGCTTCTTAAAATTGCCCGCAGATAATCTTACAAGGCAGCTTGGCTGCCTTGATTCTATACAGATATCTGCTGCTACTGCAGTTACAGAGAACAAAAAACACTTCCGGTCTAACTCGTAAAGCAAGCCTGAAGTGTTTTGTTTTTTTTAAAGGTTTAGGCGGCTAAAACAGATCTTACACCGATAGCTCTAAGCACAGCCTCAGCCCACATCAGAGACTGCAGGTATACTTCGTATATCTGCTCTTTGGTATAGCTGAAATCTGAGCCGCTGTTTATAAAGTTGAAAGTCTCAAAATTCTTGGTAGAAAAAGCCTTGCACAGCGAAATTACCTTGCCTAGACTGGTAATTTCTGATGAAAAATAAGAAGAAGCCGCATTTAAAGGAAATTCATCTGCCAGATCTTCACTCCTGCAGTGCAGGAACAGATAGCTTTTTGACAGAAAACCGGTCATAAATGCCTGACGAATACTGTAGTCATCACAAGGTTTCTTGGAGAGAGCCTCTACCATCTTGCCTAAACAGAGACTTATCACCATAGGTTCAAGATCCATTCTGGAAGGTGTGAAATCAGGCTGTTTTTTGCCCGTTTTCTTCTCAAGCAGAAGCTTCTCGCCCATGTAATATAAAGAAAAGCCAATTGCTATACTCATATATTCGCGCATATAGTTCTTGGCCAGTCTTTCAGAACCGCTCTGCTCGCCGCCCCAGAACTGCTGCTGTATCACTCTGAGCTCTTTGGATGAAAGCAGTCCTTTCATGCAGTGGCCTATAACAGGGTACAGCACAGAGTAGCCGCCTATATCTTTTATGTCATAGATTCCTGAGAACAGTTCTGCAAAAGCCCTGAGCTGATTGTGCTGCCACTCCGGACGGTTCTGATAAGTAAACGGCAGCAGATCCGAGCCAACTCTGCCTCTTACCAGATCGTAGTTTGCAGCCATTGACTGAGGAACAGTTTCGCCGTAGTTGCTAATGCCGATAGATTTGATATTAGGTCTTACCTGTTTGAGCTTTAAATATACAGGCATTAGCTCTTCTTTTCTGGAATCATCAATAAGAGCGTAATCAAGACAGGCCACTACCTTATTACTGTCAGGATAATTGCGCAGATTATAAATCGATGTCGCTACCTGCATTCCCATATCGTGCAGCTCCTGCAGATTTTTCTCCTCATCCTCATTGAGCAGGTACATTTCGGGCATGCATAGAATAATTCTGGCCGGATCGTATTTTCTTGCCATTCTAAGCCAAGGCAGGGTAGGAGGGGCCACCACCATGACCCTAGGATAATTGGCGCTGATTAGATGTATCTTATCAGGCAGAAGCCAGTCCTGAATTATGCTTCTAACCTGAATTCGTGAACACTGTTCTGAGCCTAGTGTGTTGCCAGGAGCAAGATCGGCAAAATAAAAAGCCGTAACCCTGTTTTTATCCTGAACAGGCAATCTGTAATAAAGACAGCTTTTAGAAACAGGATCATCTGCCGATACGCTCTGGCCAAGATTCTTCTTAAGTGAGAATCTGTCTGACATGCAGGTCCTCCATTGAGTTTTATTATTATTTAACTTTTTATTATACTCCAGTAGGAGGAGTGCATATAAAATACCTATAAGCTATTTGATTTAGGTGCGATTTTTTAATTTTGCAAGCAGTTTTTCATGGATTCCATTAAAACCGCCGTTGCTCATGACAAGTATCGTGGTTCCTTTTGGACTGCTGTCTACTACCGCATCGAGCAGTTTTTCAAAATCATGAATTACATGCAGAGGCCTGTCGCTCTGCTGCTCTAACTCGTCAACATTCCAGGACACACTGTCGGAGGCGTATACAAAGATCTCGTCCGCGTCTTTGAATGAAGCTGCCAGCAGTTCATGATTTGCGCCCATTTTCATGGAATTTGAGCGGGGCTCAAACACTGCCACGATTCTGCTCTGCTCGCCAAGCCTGGCTCTGAGACCTGCCAAAGTCAGAGCAATTGCTGTAGGATGATGAGCAAAATCATCATATACGCTCACCTCATCAGCCTGACCTTTCAGCTCCATACGACGCTTTGGAAGCTTATACTGACATAGGGCCTCCGCAGCCTTTTCTAAAGCTACGCCGCAGCAGCCTGCTGCGGTTATGGCCATAAGAGAATTCTGGACATTATAGGTGCCGGTACAGCCGTAATTTACAGTAGCAACATAGCGGTCTGCATCATAGACTTCAAAAACAGAACCATCAGGCTTTAACAGCTTTGCATGCAGAGAATCCTCAGAGCCTACTCTGGTTACAGGAGTCCAGGCGCCCATGCTTACAACCTCTTCGAGAGTTTTGTAGTTATCAGGCATTATAAGGCTGCCAGAGGACGGCACGGTTCTGACCAGATGATGAAACTGTTTCTGGATATCTCTGACTGAATCGAAAATATCAGCATGATCGTACTCAAGGTTGTTCATAATCAGCACCTTAGGGTGATAATGAACAAACTTTGAGCGCTTATCGAAAAAGGCACAGTCATATTCGTCGGCTTCTATTACGAAGTATGGAGAATCGGTATTTCTGGCTGAAATCCCGAAATTTTCAGGAATGCCGCCAATCAGAAAACCAGGATTCAGCCCGCACTTTTCTAAGACCCAGGCCACCATGGATGAGGTGGTAGTCTTGCCGTGAGTGCCGGCTACAGCCACAACCTGCTTGCTTCTTAAATAGTGCTCTTCAAGCCACTGAGGACCTGACACGTAAGGGATGTTCTCATTGAGAATCCGCTCGATTACCGGCATGCCGCGCTTCATTACGTTGCCGACAACTACCAGATCAGGCTTCATATCCAGCTGATCAGCATCGTAGCCTTTGACAAGTTCGATGCCCGACTCCTCAAGCTCGGTACTCATTGGAGGATAAACGTTTAGATCTGCACCAGTAACTTTAAAACCTGCCTGCTTGGCTATCATGGCAATACCGCCCATGAAAGTACCGCAGATTCCCAATATATGAATATGCATATAAAAAGCCTTACTGTCTGTCTTTTAAAATAGTTTTCTACTTTACTTTCAGCACTGCCCGCTATTGAGCTGCAGCTGTATTGTCCTGAGAGCATTTAAGATATTTCTCAAATGCCTTGCTTGCACGCCCTACCGGTTTGCCGTCTTTACTTTCAATTGTATAGATAGCAACCTGATTTCTATCTGCCCACTCGAGAGCCTTATCTGCCCCCATTACCAGAAGACCGGTATCAATAGCATCAGTTACGAAGGCAGAGCGATCGATGACGGTTACCGAGAGAGTTTCATGAGAAACAGGGTGGCCGGTCTTAGGATCTATAGCATGCGAAAAAATCTTGCCGGAGGCATCGTCTTTAAAGAAATTACGATATGAACCGGAGGTTGACATAGCCTGATCCAGAGGACAGACGGTTGTGAAGATGCGGTGATCAGGATCAGTAGGATCTTCTATGCCTATCTTCCAGAATCTGCCATTTGGATTAAGGCCTTTTGAACGGCTGGCACCGGCGATTGAAACCAGATAATTCCTGATGCCATTGCGGTCCAGAATGGCAGCAATCTCGTCAACTCCAAGACCTTCGCCTACGGTTGACAGATCGATTTCCATTCTGGGATCTTTTTTGATAAGGAGAGCACCGTTAGGTGTATGTCTGACCTCGTATTTGTCTCTTCCTATGTATTCCTTGGCATTGGCAATCTGCTCTTCGGTCGGGATTCTTTCCAGCTTTTTGTCT
>DMTG01000062.1 GCA_003477345.1 Succinivibrionaceae bacterium
GATTGCCTCGGAAATGGCCGCCCAGCGCAGTATTTTTGCCGAAGGTGCCAAAAGTCTTGGCAAAGATCCTGACATCTGCATGAAGATTTTTGATCAGGTAGAACAGTTTGCAAAATACGGCTTCAACAAGTCTCACTCGGCTGCCTATGCACTGGTAGCCTGGTGGACATTGTGGCTCAAACAGCATTATCCGGCAGAATTTCTAGCCGCTATGATGACCGCTGACTGTCTGAAGAAGGAAAAACTCATCTCTTATATTGATGAGTGCGCCAGACTTGGAATAAAAGTTAATGCACCGCACGTTAATGAGGGTTATTTTAACTTCAACGTTAATGATAAAGGTGAGGTTATATTCGGCTTCTCAGCTCTCAAAGGCATCGGCGAAGAACTTAGCAATCAGATCGTAAAAGAGCGCGAAAATAACGGCAAGTTTAAAAACCTCTTCGACTTTACCAAGCGTGTATTTGCTGATAAATCCGGAAAAAGACTGCTCTCTTCGGGCTCTCTTGAGGCTCTTATAGAAAGCGGAGCTCTGGACGGTCTGGGGCCTAACAGAGCCAGTATGATAGCCACTTCGGAAAAGGCTCTGCAGTGCGCCACCCAGAATTACAACGACAAATCCTGCGGTCAGCTAGATATTTTTGCAGCTTTTGAAGATAACTCTCTTAATACACCTGAGTTCTGTTTTAAAAATGAGTGGAGTACCAATCATAAGCTGCAGCTTGAAAAAGCCATCGTGGGACTGTATATGAGCGGTCACCCGATCGAGCCTTTCAAAAATGAGATTATGCATTACTGCAACGGAGTTTCAATTGGCTCAATGCAGCCGGGAAGCTTTGACAGACCAGCTTATATCCGCATAGCAGGAATGGTTACCGCCAGTTCCAAGCGCATATCCAAAAAAACCAATAAAGAATTTTACATAATAACCATCGATGACGGTCGTGACTCCAAAGAGCTTGCTCTCTTTGACAAAAATGCCGCTAACTATCGAAACGTAGAAGAGGCGCATAATCACGGTGGTGATTCAGATGCCGGAGAATTCAAAACTCCGCTTATTCTGGTTGTAGATCTGCGCTATAGTCTTACCGAGGAAGGTGCCGAAAAAATCAATGTTGTCTCGATGCGATCACTTGAAGATTTAAGAATCAGAGATGCCAGCAACATTACCCTGAACATCACCAAAAAGGTCTTCGATGAAAAAGCTGAACAAATAAACAGTGCCCTCATGCGTAACCGTATATCCAGAGAAGAGCTTGATGCGCTGTCTAGAGACGCCATGCTCGATCACAGTCCTATCAAAGGCTGCAGCGTCAATATAATCATTGGCAACACCCAGCTCAAGCCTAGTGATAAGAAGTATCTTATAAAACCAACCAATGATTTAATAGACAGCATGATGGAAATTGCCGGCTCAAAATCTATCAGAATAAACTATTAGAAAACACCGTGGCCACTGCAATAGGTGGCTTTCTTTGCTTTTTATGAAGTATAAGGCTGTCAGTTTCCCTTTTCAGAAGACTCTGACTTTAGGCTGCAGCTATCTGAAATGTACTGCTCACAATAGCAGAGGTTGCAAAAAGAAAATCTGAGTTGAGCTCTGTCTTAACTTAAGCTCTAATTCAGACTGCGATTTCCAGAATACTTACTGTAAAAACCAAAAGAGATCTCGCTTATAGCAAAGATCTCTTTATAGCAGAACCAAACTTACTTAAAAGGTCAGCTGATACTGCTTTTTAAGTCTTTCTACAGTTCCGTCTCTTACTAATTCACCAATAATTCTATTAAGCTCAGGAATTAAATCCTCACCTTTCATACCTACAATTCCATATGGCTGAGGGCAGAAATTATCCTTGATAAATTTTCTGTTTTTATCCTTGTAATTCAATAGAACTGTATAATCCTCAACAAAGCCTGCAACCTTGTCATCGTCGAGATATTTAAGCGCAACCTTATTATCAGCGCATTGAGCGAATGTTACGCCTTCTGTCCAGGAATATGCATCAAAGGTTTTGCTGACATAATTGTCTGCTGAAATCAGTTTTCTTGCTTTCAGCTCTTCTACCAATGCCTGAGCACTGGTTGAGTCATTAACAACTACCAGTCTCTTGTCCAGCAAGTCTTTCAGCTCATTTATTTGTGAATCATTTTTTACCAGGACAGACACCACATCCTGATAATAAGCATCAGTAAAATCAAATTTCTGTTTGCGCTCATCGGTTATGGTTACATGACTCATCAACACATCTACTATTCCTGCTTCCAGCTTTTCAAAGCGATCTGATGTAGATACCGGCACGAAATTAGCCTGAACGCCAAGTCTTTTGGCAACTTCTCTAGCTAAATCTATTTCAAAACCAGAAAACTCTCTGGTGATGGAATCCTGATAACCAAGCACTGGGGTATTATAGCTAGCACCTATATTGATTTCACCCTGCTGTTTAACACGTTCTAGTTCTGCAGCCTGAGCAGAGCATGGGCTCAAAGAAGAAAACGCCAAAAAAGCACCTAGCGCTGTCAAAGCAAGATTTTTATTTAGATTAAAAGTCATATAACGCTC